>JBDRPR010000370.1:0-4774 GCA_043826845.1 Bacteroidota bacterium | reverse complement strand
ATATATGAGGCTTTTTTCAATCTGCAAAAGAAAAATTGAAAAAAAGAAAAATCAATTTCATTTTAATATGAAAATAGCGTATTCACGTCATTCTATTCTGGTAAACCTGAATTTAAAAGTCTGACCTGTTTTATGAATAATTTGAATCCTTCGGGTGTTTTAACTATCTTGAATTCAATATCTATCCCATAATTTTGCCTGATTTCAGCAAGAAGTTTCCCTGTAATAATACTGTTCAATTCAATAACTACACCCTTTAATTGAATTAATATGGGGTGCAACTCCTCGATAAGAAAAACATCTCCGATATTTGATCTGCTTTCAGTTGTATAGTTAATATCCGAAAAACTTTTGAAAAAAAGTGCTTCGGGAATATCACCTGATTTCGGATTTGTAACAGAATTTTCACCAAACTGACTGTTTATCAGTATCGAAAAATTGCTTTTCTCCGGAATGGTAATGGCAACACCATTAGCATATTCATCACTGAAAGATTCATTTATCAATATCGCCATACCTGCATTTTTATGATCAATACCAAAGTACTCCCTTTCTTCAAAAGCCGAAAATGTCCAGAAAGATGCATAAATCCTAAGTATCTTTTTTGCGAGTTTTTCCTCACTGTCTCCATGATTAAAACCAGTTGAGGAATAAAGTCCTGCTCCATTGAAATCAGGCAGATCTTCACAATTCGTTGAACTTCGAAAACGAACTCCAGTTTCTGAATATTCCGTTTGCAATAATTCTGTCATCTGATTTAATAAACTATCAGGCAGATATGTATCCTCAATTTTATTACGAATGCTATGTAATAATTCATTCCTTCGTTCCGGTAACAATTGATTCAAATTCGATAATAAAAAGTTGACTGAATCTATCGCTCCCGATTCCTCTATTATCCGAAAATACCAATATATGGGTAAGGCAAATCCTTTTTTCACCAGATTGGGATATTCTTTTCTGATTATAGAATAATTTTCAGCTTTGGTTCCGATAATATTGACCGTTTGATTGTTTTCATCATCCAGCGATAAATCAATTATTTTTTTAACTGATTTATCCGGAGCAGGAATCTGAAGATGTTGAGGTTTCTGTTTTTCCCAAAATCCAACAGCATAATTTTCATTTACAGGAAAAATTAGAAGTTTTTCATTTTTATATTCAATTTTTACCAATTTACCTATTAATGTATCTATCCCAGGCAAAATATTCAGGTCAATTGTATACATATTAAACGTACTCCTGTTTTTTGCCAGAAGATTCACATGAGAAAGAGGAGTCTGAGGCTCAATAGTTATAATCCCGTTAACCAAAGGAACCCTTTGTGGTGTTTTTTCAAAAATTACTATATCCTTAAAACTGCCTGAGTAATCTTTCTCTTCACCTGCTTTAATATATTTAAGATACCCGACACATGTTGAAGGATTTAATATTTTTGTTTTTTCACCCCCGATAATATCTACCAACTCACCAGTTGTTTTATTCGGAAATCCCGATTTATTCATTTCCGGCGCTATGGATATATTTGGTTTTGAATTAATGTTTTTAGCAAGAATAATTATCCCATGACTTTCCTTTCCTGATCGGATTGAAATGTATTTTTTAATTTCATTCAATAATCTTAATGTGGTTTCTGCCATTTGTTCAGGTGTGTCGTAATATGAATAATCTTCGATTCTTACGGCCCACTCATATCTGACACTATCCATCATGACTTCAGATTTTCTCAGATCAAAAAGAAAAAAGGGAAGATATTTTCTGGTTTCAAAAGTTCTAACCTGTTCTTTAAACTGTTTGAAAGTAATGCCTGTTTTCAATCCTTTTGAAACAAAATCGCCATGCCCTTTATATATTATATAATCATAAAGATGTATTTGAGGAGAGTTTTTATCCCAGTCACTGGCCACACACGACCAGGTTGGGATCAGACCAAAAGATAGGTATTGATGTTTACAGGAAATATAAACTTCCTGAGATATAACTTTGAAAGAGAACAAAAGAATTGATGCAGGTATGAGCAGGAGAACCAAAAACTGCAGCCGACAAAACCTTAATCGATAATCGTATTTTAATTTTGAAATTTCTTCTGTTTTACTTACAGGATTTATCATTGTCGATCTGTTTAATTAAAATTCTGAGCTCAGACTATGTCACAACTTCAGCAACAATAAAAGTACTGCCGCCAATAAAAATTAAATCCTGATCTGATGCCATTTTCAATGCGTATGAATACGATTCTTCTACAGATGGGAATGTCAATCCATTTAATCCAAAGTCTTTAGCCTGTTTAAATAATATTTTTTCATCCATAGCTCTTGGTATATTGGCTTTTGTAAAAATGTAATCTGCTTCAGCAGGTAACAATTTTAAAATTTCTTCTGCATTTTTATCGTTCACCATCCCAAAAATAATTATCAGTTTTCTGTACTTCAAGCTCAATAATTGTTCAATCACAATTGTCAGTCCATCAACATTATGGGCAGTGTCTGCAATTACCAGAGGTTTTGATTGTAAAATCTGCCAGCGACCTGACAGGCCTGTTGAAATTTGAACTTTTTGCAAACCTTTTCTCAAACAAATTTCATTTATCGCAAAATCATTATCATTTATAATGTCAAATACTGCAATACATGTTAAAATATTTTCCTTTTGATAATTTCCTTTCAGATCAATCTCAAGATTTTTATACAAAATTTTCTTATTTCTAAAAATATCAAAACTCTGATATTCTTCAGAATTTGAGTCTAATGAAATTTCTTTATATATCTGATCAGCAAAATAAATATCTGAATTCAACTCCTTTGCTCTGTCACGAAAAATATTTTCAGTTTCAGTCTGACTTTTACCAATAACAACAGGTACACCTTTTTTAATTATTCCTGCTTTCTCGACAGCAATTTTCTGCAGTGAATTTCCTAAAAACTGTGTATGATCCTCTCCTATATTTGTAATTATTGATAAAACCGGATTAATAATATTTGTTGAATCCAGCCTCCCTCCCATTCCTGTTTCAATTACAGCAACATCTACTTTTTGTTTTTCAAAATAACTGAATGCCAACGCAACAGTAAGTTCAAAAAATGAAGGTTTATACCTTTCAATTAAACTCATTGAATTCTCAACAAAATCAACAACAAATTCTTCATTTATCATTTCTCCGTTTACTTTTATTCTCTCCCTGTAATCTTTAAGATGTGGAGAAGTATATAATCCTGTTTTATATCCGCAAGTCTGTAAAACAGATGCAATCATGTGTGATACAGATCCTTTTCCATTAGTGCCTGCAACATGAATTGTTTTAAATTTTGTATGAGGATGATTAAAATGCTTGTCCAGAACAATTGTATTATTAAGATTATTTTTATATGCCGGAGCACCGTCTCTTTGATATACCGGTAGCTGAGAAAATAAAAACTGAACTGTTTCCTGATAATTCATAAACAAAAATTATTTACAAACATAAACAGATTTTAAGTAAGTTTAAGCCGAAAATTTGAATTGTATGCCGGTTTATATTGAAAAGGATTTTAAAACAGTAATCAACAAAAGGAATAATATTGACAGCTGGTTCTGGGAAAAATATGGTATTACTCCCTATAATGGTTGTGAACACAACTGCATTTACTGCGATTCAAGAAGTCAGAAATATTATCTTCATGAGAATTTCGGAAAAGAGATTATTGTTAAAAAAAATCTACCTGAAATGCTTGATGTTTATATCCGGAATTCAAGAAATCTCAACAGAGACATCGTAGGCATATGCGCTTCGAGTGACCCTTATCAGCCGGCTGAAGCAATTTATATGAATACCAGAAATATTCTTTCTATCCTGAATAAGTATAAATTCCCAGTGCATATTCTCACTAAATCTAAACTTATTCTGAGAGACACAGATATTCTTGGTGAAATTGCAAAAAACAACTGGTGTACTATCGGAGTAACCATAACATCTGCAGATAAAAAAATCTCCGGATTTCTTGAACCAAAAGCTTCAACTCCCGCAACAAGATTTGATATTATCAAAAAACTAAAAAGCAGGAATATTTCAGCCGGGGTTTTATACATGCCTGTGGTTCCAAGTTTTTGCGACAAAACATCCGAAATGGAGGATCTGATAAAAAAAGCAAAAGACTCAGGTGCCGATTTTATACTTTTTGGCGCCGGAGTTACTTTAAGAGATAAACAGGCTGTCTATTTTCTGAATAAGGTAAATGAACATTTTCCCGAACACATTAAAGATTATGAAAAGCTCTACGAATTTAAATACAAGTCGGATAGCTATAACGGCAAATACACTCCAAAAAGCGAATATGCCCAACAGATAGGAAAAATTATTGCTGAACTCTGTGAAAAACACGGTTTAAATATCAGAATGAAAAGATATATTCCTGATGATTACAGAAAGAACAATTATATCCTGTCGGAAAAAATGTTTAACCATTGCTATTATATCAGTTTATCGGGAAAACAGAACAGCAACCTGTTATTTTCAGCACAAAAAATTCAGAATCTTTCAAGACCTGTCAATGATTATATTTCAACAGGCAGACTGAAAGATATTTCAGATATGACCCCTGAAACAGAAAAATTTATTTTAAACCATATTACAGATGAAAGAACCCATCCAACACTTTTTTGAACGATTTGGTTATGACAATAAACTTATCAAGCAATCAGTCTGTGGAGACAGATATGTAGGTATATTGCTGAAAAATGGGAATATTGGAGTTTGTGCAGTTTTACAGCATAGAATATCGGTCAAACCTGAAAGTAT
>JBDRPR010000369.1:0-5818 GCA_043826845.1 Bacteroidota bacterium | reverse complement strand
TTATTTATCTTACTAAATAATAAGGGAATATACAGTCAAATGCAGCATCGATATATAGGAATACACTATGAATATGGAGCGTCTATGAATTTGCGATATGGTAGAGTTGATATTCAAAAAGGTTACTATTTTGTAGATTGTGCAATACCACGATTAATTGTCAGTCTTTGCGGATGGAAGATGGATGAAGACAAAATTGTTCCTGTGAAACAGGCAAGATATTTCAGTATGAGAGGAGGAAAGCTTTTTAAAATAAGTAATATGAGCAGTCTGGGTTTTGATATTACCTGGGATATTATGGGCTTAGCTGCACCTCCTGATTCCGGCGATACCAAATCATTTTCAGGGCATATAATTTCTCCATTACAGATAGGACTGGCATATGGTCAGTCTTTTGGGGATAATTGCTCATTTGTTCTTATTCCATCATACGGTTATGCACTAGGTAAAACCAGAAATGATGACGGTAAACATCATAAAAGAATGTCTGTTGAAATGTATTTTCAATATAAAATCAAATGGCTTACTATTTATGCTGGTGGCGGATATGCATATTTTCCAAAAGGAATTCCGATGACATATCCAATGGATGCATCTTTTGGAGGGCCGATGGTTACTGCAGGAATTGGTTTTGATACAGATTGGTAATTATTAACATCGCTCTTATGCACTATGTTATCTTACCTGTAGGAATAACATGAAATAGTCTGTTTCAAGCATAACAACCATTCCTTTTTGCAAATTAAGTTTTTACAAGTATTTTAATGAGTGTTAAGCAAAAAACTATTCTGGCAAAGAAAATTGGTTATAAAAAAACAATCCGATTAATTTGTGCAGAATTGATTGATAAAAAGCTGATACAAAGAGGGGGTTAACCCATTATAAAGCAGAGATGATCAAAGAAATATTTATTATAATACTAATTCTCATAAGTTTAACCGGCCAATCTCAAAATGATCTGGTCAAAATATATGATAACAAAAATTGTAACTATATCCTTATGCTCAATTATAACGGGAGATATACAATTTCATATAAAGATTCCATATCCGAAAATAACCTGCAATCAATATTATTCAGTTCTGGAGTCTGGTTAAATCTGAACGACACACTTTTATTACAGGATACTGTTTGTTCTGAAGGAAATATTAAAATGAAACAATATTTCTTTCGAATAATTGATGAATATAATCTGATTAATCTTTCATCAATATATTTTACCAGAAACGATACTCTGACAATTGCAGGATATAAAGATGCCAGACAAGGTTGGATTAATAATGATCAACTTATTTTTAAAAAACAAGAAAATGAAACATATAATATTTATGATTTGATAAAATTAAAAAAAGGCGATATACAACAACAGGCAATACTTAATAAGTTTAAAAATTACTGTTCACCAAATGATAATATATCAGTTGAGGAATTTCAAAATCATTATGAGATAACTGTTAGTCATCCTAGTGAAGAAGATTATACCGGAGGTGCTGAAGCTTTTAAAGTGGATAAAAAAACCGGAGAATCAGAAATGTTATGGCATGAACATCCAATGAAGTTACCTAAAATAGAAACCCATGATGATAATGTTGAAAAATAAAATAACACTCAACCTAACCTTATAAAACTCACATATCCAATGAAAAAATTAAAATACTTAACAATTTTAACGGCAATATTTTTATTTGTTAGCTGTCAGTATGATCCATATGCAATTGAATATACAACGGACGAGCCAGTTGATGCAGATATAACCGGGACTTATTTATTCGAAAAACAAACAGTTGACAATAAAATAAAAAGTTTTATTGATTCAACAAATGGATCTGCTGTTAATCCGAAAATAGAAATATTTGAAGATGGAAAATATAAAGCAGATAATTTGCCATATTTCTATAGTTTAGTTCCGGTTTATTCAGGTCTGATAACTGGAGAAGGTACCTGGGAAAAATCAGTCGTCGGTCTGGTTGGAAATGGAACTAATAAATTAGATGATCATTGGGGATTGATATTAAATGGACTCCCGCAAGATCTTCAAAATGCAGGATTTATGAACAAAAAACCGCCATTTAAAATTATTTTCGGTTTTGGAGACCCTGATGCAGGGAAAGTAATGATCTTTAAAAAACAATGAAAACCTGTATATAAAAATGATTTTGGATATATTTGTGTGCATTTGTTTAAAAAACAAACGCCTGATATTGTAACTTGTTTTACATGATATGAAATTCAGGATATTAATTCTATTATTGCTAACACTGAACTGTATGATAACGATAGGACAGACAACAGATATTGATTCTGAAAATATAATAATCGCAATGGAATATGTGGCTGCAATAAATTCAGGGGATGTTAATAAAATCATTGGATTTCTGACAGATGATAATAAATTTATTGACTCTCAGGACAATGAACTGTCTGGAAAAGAAAATCTAAGACAAGGCTGGGATAAATATTTTGAATGGTTTCCAGACTACCAAATAGAAATTGACAGAATTTATAAGAAAGATAATGAAGTTGCGCTATTTGGATACACCAGCGGACCATATAAAAATATCAGAACAGAAAATAATGAAAATTTTTGGAGAATCCCAACTTCATGGATAGCAATAATAGAGAATAATAAAATAAAAAAATGGCAGGTTTATTCAGATTCGCAAATTCCTTATGAAATTATAAAGAGAAACAAAAAAAAATATATATGTACTTAATTGAGGAGATCAAAAAAACTCATTTTTATGGATAATGATATTATTAAATGGTTATTAAACAGTGATCCCTGGACAGAATACAGGACTAGAATTGACTTATTGGATGAATCTCATGATGACTCAATGGTAAAGCTGGCTCGTGAGAGGATGATTAAACATTCAAATGTCAATTCTCTAATAATAGAATTAACTGATTGGCCTGGAACTGTTTTGAGTAGTCATAAAAGCGCAAGCCAGTCCTATCATAAACTATCATTTATTGCTGATTTAGGTTTCGTGTATGATGATCCAAAGATTTCGGGGATTATAAATAAGATTTTTAAGCACATTTCAACTGAAGGTCCTTTTCAGTTGCCCATAAATATTCCTGTTCATTTTGGCGGATTAGGACAGGATCAATATGCCTGGGCTTTATGCGATGCTCCAATAATTATATACAGCCTCTCGAAATTGGGATTGCACAATAATAAACAGGTAATTAAGGCTAAAGATTATTTAGTTAAACTGGGGGAGGAAAACGGATACCCTTGCAAAGTTTCGAAAGAATTAGGAAAATTTCGCGGACCCGGAAGGAAGGCTGACCCTTGTCCTTATGCAACAATGATAATGTTGAAGTTAATCAATCTCTATGATTCTGATAAAAACTCTAAATATGCTATACAATCGATAAATTCCTTTCTTAATTTATGGGAAAAAAGTGAGAGTTTGCATCCATATATGTTCTACATGGGAACTGACTTCAGAAAACTAAAGGCTCCATTGATCTGGTATGATATACTTCATTTTGCAGATACATTATCGAATTATAGTTATGCTATAAAAGACAAAAGATTTAAAGAAATTGTTAAATTAATTGAACAAAAAGCTGATGAAAATGGCAAATTCATTCCTGAATCTATCTGGAAAGTATGGAATGAATGGGATTTTGGACAAAAAAAGCAACCATCAGCCTGGTTGACATTTTTAGTTTACAGGATAAAAAAACGGATGATAACGAATAAATAAACTTTTATTAGAAATACTTAATGAAATTCCATGTTACAAGTTTTTTTTTGAAATTTGAGGTTTGATTCTTGTGACTTGGAATTTACAAATTATTTCATTTTCCCATCAGCAATCTCAAGAATTTCGGTTTCCAGATTTTGTGCTTTTTTAACAATATCTGCTCCTTTTTTTAGCATCAGGTCAACGAAAGTTTTATCTTCAAGACTCTTTGTATTAATCTTAACGTTCAGCCATGCTCCCATCACAGCGCCACGTGCAGCAATTGCTCCGACACCTGCATCAGAAACTGAGCTGGATAGTCCTGATTCTGCCATGGCTTTCATCACTTCCATTGAATTGAATGCAGTTTCCATAACTGTAAAAGGAATTTCAATGGCATATTTTGTAGCATCCTGAACCGCTTTTTTTCTTGCTGCTTTTTCTGCATCGGTTTTCTTCGGGAGACTGAAAGCATCCATGATTTTATTGAAAGCACGGGTGTCTTCATCAACCAGCCAGTTGAGTTTATTATGATATTCCTTCCCTTTTTCAGCCCAATCGGAATAGATTTCCCATTTATCATCCCAGCCTCTTTTATGAGAAGAAAGATTGGCAACCATAGTACCCAAAGCAGCACCCATCGCGCCCATATAGGCAGCTATTGAACCTCCGCCCGGTGCGGGTGATTCTGAAGCAGTTTCATTCATAAAATCAGTCAACGTCATATCAACCAGTTTTTTTGATTTATCTGATTTTGCAAGAACATACTCAATTATTTTATCTTCAGGTTTAAAATCAGATAGATCTTCAAGCCCCATCGATTTTATTGCAATTTTTATCAGTTCTTTATCAGAAACTCCAAGAGATCGTTTTTGTTTTTTTAAGAAATATCTACCAGCTTCAAGCATTGCTTTTAACGGAATCAGACCTACTAATTCGCTTCCGGTAACCCTCACTCCACGCTCTTCTGCCTTTTTGCATACCTCATCAAAGGCAATATGTACTGGAGTAATGCTTATATTTGTAAGATTCATTGATATCTGTGCGACTCCGAATTCCTCAATAAACCAACCAATTCCTTTTACAGCTTTTAGTGTACCCGGGATCCAGACTTCCTTGCCGTTTTCATCTTTTACAACAGGACCAGTAATCAGGTCACCCTCACGTTTTTTTCTTCCTTTTTCCCTTACATCATAAGCAATTGAATTTGCACGACGGGTAGAAGTTGAATTCAGATTCACATTAAAAGCAACCAGAAAATCTCTTGCTCCAACTGCTGTAGCACCTGTTTTTGCAGTATGTTCAGTAAAACCAGCAGGACCGAAATCCGGTTTCCATTCAGTTTTGTTCAACTTATCATTAAGGGCTTCATATTCTCCCTGACGGCAAAATGCAAGATTTCTGCGTTTTTCATCAAATGCTGCACTTTCATAACAATAGATAGGTATATTTAATTCATCACCAATTCGCTTTGCCAGCTTATGCGCATATTTTACAGTTTCCTCCATGCTAATATTTGAAACCGGAACCAAAGGGCATACATCTGTAGCTCCCATTCGGGGATGTTCTCCTTTGTGTTTTCTCATATCAATTATTTCTGAAGCTTTTTTAACAGCCCTGAATGCAGCTTCAATAACTTCATCGGG
The DNA here is from genome assembly GCA_043826845.1 of Bacteroidota bacterium. Classification (GTDB taxonomy): domain Bacteria; phylum Bacteroidota; class Bacteroidia; order Bacteroidales; family CAYTAU01; genus JBDRPR01. The sequence goes on along the minus strand of JBDRPR010000369.1, from coordinate 474 downwards.
AGTACCGACAATGGTTACAACTGTACGATTGGTCGAAGCTCCGGGATCAACATCCAGTAATTTTACACCTTCAACAGTTTCAATCTGATCTGTAATCTGTTTAATGATATTCATATCCCTTCCTTCGCTGAAATTCGGGACACATTCAATTAATTGCTTCATATGTAGGTCTGTTTAGTTTTCTGATATTACGCAAAACTACAAATAATTTTAAAATCAGAAAGAATGAAAATTTTGTACTTAGAAATATTCGATTTTTTTCTCTATGATTTTACCAATAAATGATATTTATTAACTCATGTTACGCAAAAATAAAATTGACACGAATTTCACTAATTTTCACGAAAAAGTGATAATTCTATGGAGCAGTTATACTTGAAACGGGGTAAATTGTCGCATTTTTGATAATGGTTTATGGGTTGGGCGACTGGTTTGGTTGAAAGTCGCCGGTCTGTTGTCAAAAACCTAAAACGA
>JBDRPR010000368.1:0-7597 GCA_043826845.1 Bacteroidota bacterium | reverse complement strand
GAGGGTGGGCGTCTATGATAGTTGTTCTCAATTTAAATTATTTATTTGGACGCCCACCCTCTCCCTCTTGTAAAAGACATGCAATGTCATTCCGAACAAAGTGAGGAATCTTCTTTATATTGCTTTTGCGTAACATCAGTTTTAAGTCTTGATGCCGATAGCAATCGACTTTGAAATTTGCTTTGCTTATATTTTTCAATGACTTAATGGTTGTGATCAATTTTAAAGAAAATTATCTACAATGACAACCTTTCAGAAAGTATTCACGTCGTATAATAGTACGTTTATCATAATTTATTTTTATTGGAACAAAATGTGAAGTATTTTCGTATATCAGATATCTAAATTTGTTAATCATTAAAAACTTAAATAATATGAAAAAATATTACAAATCTATTCTTAGTTTGTTTGTTGCAATTATTTTATTCTCATCACTTAATGCAGCAAATTTTAAAAATCTGAAAGCCACAATCACACAGCCTGATGGAACAGTAATAGGATGTTACTCTTCGGGTGATGAATTTTTTAATTATCTTCATGATGCAAGTGGTTATACTATTATTCAGGGACAAGATGGTTGGTATTATTATGCTATACTTGACAATACTGCAAAAGTTGTACCCTCCCAGATAAAAGTGGGAACAGGGAATCCGGCCAAAGCAGGAATTTCAAAAGGTGTAAAGATCTCCGAAAAAGCTTATAAAGCAAAAGTGGAAAAATATCTTTCTCCTTTAAATGTAAAAAATACAAAAGCACCTTCAACCGGATCATTCAATAATATTGTAATCTATATCAGGTTTGCAGATGATGCCGGAATGACCAATACCCGGCAAACTTACCTTGATATGTTTACCGGAACAGGAGGGCTAACATATAGTGTACAGGAATATTTTGAAAGTGTATCATATGACCAGTTGACTGTAAATGCAGTTCATTTTCCGGATTGTGCACCTACCACTAATCTTTCATATCAGGACTCTTACAACAGGAATTATTATCAACCCTATAATGCTACAACCAACCCAGCCGGTTATGTTGATGATGACGATTCAAGGGTTCGTGAACATACCTTGCTTAAGAATGCAATAAATTCACTCAAAACGCTAATCGAAGCAGAATTGACTGCTGGCGAACTTGACATGGATAACAACGGAGATGTTGATAATATTTCTTTTATTGTAAGTGGTGATAATGATACATGGAGTGATCTTTTATGGGCACACAGATGGGCCTTATACACTTATGATGTTACCATAAATGGCAAATATGTATGGGATTATAATTTTCAACCTGAATCACAAAGTAGCAGCAAAACGACTTGTCATGAGTTATTTCATTGTATAGGTTCTCCTGATCTGTATCATTATTATTACAATACTGATGTTTCCCCTGCTTCGTATTGGGATATAATGGAATATGGATCCGGTTCGATGACTGCCTATATGAAAGAACAGATAGGTGGATGGATCACTATTCCTGAAATTACTACAAGCGGGAATTATTCTTTAAATCCTCTGGCTTCTGCAACTAATAATGCTTATAAAATTGCTTTTCCAAATTCTACAACAGAATTTTTAGTGTTAGAATTCAGGAAAAAAACCGGAGTAGTTGAATCAAAACTTTCTGCTTCTGCTGATGAAGGTCTTTTAATTTACAGAATAAATACGGAAGTTTCGATAAATGAAGGGAACCGCAACGGTCCACCCGACATGCTTTGGGTTTATCGGCCTAACGGGGATACAGATAATGATGGTGATCCGTGGAATGCAACATTTTCTTCTACTCAGGGCAGAACTACCTTTAATGCCGTATCAAACCCTGAATGTCATTTATCTGATGATGCAACATGGGGTGAAGTCAGCATAACAAATGTCGGAGCGGTCGGAAGTACTATTTCATTCGATGTTACTCTTCCCAGCGTGGGGTACGATGTTACATTTAATGTAAGTGATGGAACCACTCCATTGGAGAACGCCGAAGTGACCTTTAACAGTACAACACAATATACCAATCCAAGCGGTCAGACTGTATTTAATGGGGTTTCTGTTGGAAGCGATTTACCATATACGGTAACATTTGCAGGGTATGACGAAGCAAACAGTACTGTGGATGTGATTGACCAAAATGTGATAGAGAATGTTGTGATGGAAGAAAGTATCCCAACAACGAAGCTTCAGGATTCTTATTGTGGCTCGAATTCATCTACAACGTATTATACAATTTATTGTGATCAAGTAGCCGGTGCAGAGGATTATGAATTCAGGTTTACCAATTCAGGGATTAGTTATGACGATACGCTTGCATCAGGCGAAGTATGGGGCTCAAGCTATGGATACAGAAATTACCTGAAGATCATGTATTTAAATGATATTGTGTATGGAGTAACTTATGATGTTCAAGTGCGCACAAAAGTCAGTGGCACATGGGGTGATTTTGGAACAGTTTGTCAGTTTACATTAAACGGGACAAAACTTAAGGATGCTTATTGCGGAGGTTCATATTCTACAACCAACACGATTATTTATGCTGACGGAATCAGCGGTGCAACAAATTATGAGTTTCAATTTACAAACACCACTACTCTGGATGTAAATAACAGAACTACTGAATCTGTCTGGGGTTCCACATATGCATACAGAAACTATTTGAAGCTATGTTACATTCCTGATATTCAGTATGGATACACCTATGATGTTCAGATCAGGGCACTTGTAGGCGGTGTATGGAGCGAATACTGGACAGTTTGCCAGCTAACATTGGGCGGAACTAAACTTCGTGATGATTTTTGTGATGTTATAATAAGCAATTCAAACACATTAATTTATTGCGATGGAATAATCGGGAGTACTAATTATGAGTTCAGGTTTACAAATACTGTTACCCATGTGGAGAATACAAGGACAACAGCATATGTTTGGGGTGCATATGCATACAGAACTTACATGAGACTGTATTACATTCCCGGCCTTAGCTGGGGATCGACCTATGATGTGGATGTCAGAGCATATATTAATGGTAGTTGGACACCCTATGGGCAAGTTTGTCAACTTACATATGGCCCGGGTGCAAAGAACGGATCAATGGATGAAACAGGAACAGGTATGTTTATGGTTGAATCAGCCTTGTATCCCAATCCGTTTAATAGCAATGCGACCTTAGTAATAACAGGGGAAACCGGTATGAATTACGATGTGTATGTCAGCAATATAACAGGAAAGATTATTGGAGAGTATGTAATTGAAACCAACAAAGAATATGAGATAGGAGAGGATTTTGATAAGGGAGTTTACCTATTAATGATCTTTGGGAATGAAAACATGTACCAGAAGACAATAAAATTCATCAAGAATTAAAAAAAAAGAGGCTGCTAAAAAGACAGCCTTTTTTTGCATATTACTTTACAGAATTATCAAAGGAACTTTTTCCCATTCAAGAGAATCATTAGCAGTCTTAATATCAATAAATTCAAAATCAGTTAACCATTTTTCAAATTTGGAAAATGCACTTTTTAATCCGTAATAGGATTTGAATTTTCGAATCAGCTGAAGATCTTTGATCATAGGTTGTCCGGGGTCAAAATCACGTGGATGAATATAGGTCATTACATATTTGGATTTATTAGTGTATTGTTTTATTAATGAATAAGGAAATAAACGAAAATATCCACCACCGGAAAAAAGAATTTTTTTCCCGATAACAGAATAATAACTTATTGGAAATTCTTTAATCTTAATACCATTATATTCTATTATAGCAGGTTCATTTATGTTTATTTCGGGATAACCTCCATGCCCGCGATTTGCAGCAAATATTGAACTGTCTGTTGTTATACCGCATTCTGCTAAAACTTCAAATGCCCATTTTGTCTTTTCGGTAAAAGAAAAACCCGGTGCACGATAAACATTAATTTTTCTCCCCGATAAATCTTCCAATAAATGTAATGCACGGACTAAATCGTTTTTAAACTCATTCCTGCTTTGCTCATAAACCAATTGGTGCATATATGAATGACAGCCTATTTCATACCCTGCATTAGCAATTTTTCTTATTATTTGGGGATATTTTTCAGCAATCCATCCCAGACAAAAGAAGGTGGCTTTAATTTTATCTTTTGCAAGCAACTGAAAGATCCTTTCCAGATTCATTTCAAGTCTGGACTCAAAATTTGACCATTCAATTTCACCTTTTGTTGATGGATTGTCGAGAATATGAAACCAGTCTTCAATATCTATGGTAAGAATATTCATAAAATTAAAAAAAACGTTACTAACCTGATTTCGGGATAAGGATTAATAATTTATACTCCGTAAGGAGTTAAATATCAATAAAAACTATCAAATAGTTTACTGATTCTCCGTCAGGAGATAAACATTTTAATATTGTTAATGTCCTATGGACAATAATTTTAATGTTATTTGATTTTTATTGATATTTATTGCCTACGGCAAAAAATACCGATACGGAATCTATAATAGTCCAATGCGACTACGTCTTTTTGACTATAATAGCTTCTCTATCTGCTCCGATTGATCGGGATTTGCAACATTATACATCAACCATGATTGGATTAATTTTAAACAGGAAATGGTATAACATAACATGCATATTTATAATGTTATAATTAATATTTTAAACATTTGATATCCCGAACTCAAGTTACTAATAAGTGCCTAAAGTTAGAATTTTCACTCAACTGATGAAAATTATTAATCACACCCAAGGTACTGATTAGGAATAAAAAACTACTATAGGTAGTGATGAAAAAAGTTTGGAATGCTTAGAGTTAAAAAATAAAATCAAGTAAACTTTAGGCGCTTTTATTCTAAGAATATTTGCAAATAATTTCGTTTGTCATATTAAAATATATCGTAATCCCCAAGAGCGAGTTGCCAGTTCTCTAATTTAAGCAATTGTTCCGATCCATCGAATTCCTTATTTATTCTAACCATATAAGGGATTGGTTGTGGTAAAATTCGTTTTGGAACAGTATAAAAACCATTACTTTTCAAAATGTTATTTTCTAAAGTATTATTATTTGTAAAGCATGCTGCCAATTCAATTTTTTTTTGCCTTAAGGTTTTATTAAGGTATCTGATTAACAATTTCCCGATATTTATTTCATCGGGTAAACACATAAAATCCATTATTAAACCGGTTTTGCTGCCTAAAGTATGTTCAGCTCTGATAATCATTAATGCTTTAATTTCATCATTTTTATTAGCTTTTACCAAATAATATTTTCTTAAAGGGATGTCTGAGTATCTCCATTTTATAAATTCCCATGTTTTATTAAAAATCACTTTTTTATTTTTTAAGTAGGAATTCCAAAAATGTTCATATTGTTTTTGATCATTTTCAATTGAAAGAAGATCAAATTGAACAGTATTAATTAATTTGGATTCAAAGTCTACAGGAAGATCCCCTCCATGCTTTTCTCCTTTTTTTATTAAATGATTATATAATATTTTTAAAGGCTTAAAAGGTTTTACAAATAAGGGAACATCCCCTACATGGTTAAAATTCAATTTTCTTAAAAGACCATGATATGATTGCTGATTTGGAAAACCAATTGTGAAATTATAATTCTGATCAGCACATTTTTCATAGGTTTTTAAAGCCATTTGAGTAAAAAGCCCCTTACCTCTATAATCCTGTCTGGTCAGTGTATTTAGAGATAAAGTCCCATAATGGATTTTACTATTGATTAAATATTCCATTGGAATAACCAGGTATTGTCCAACCAACTCATTTTTTTCACTTTCACATGCAACAATCATAAATGGCTTGCCAAAAGGATTTTGATCATATTGCCATTTAAGATAATTAATATTTACAATACCTCCGCTTGTGTAATTTGTTGAAGCCAAGTTGGCTAATTCAATAAAATCAGCAATATTCAGTGATTTCAAATAAACCTCACTCATCATTATTCATTATAAAATTCAAAAAAAAAGAAATGCTATTTTAGCAAATTGCTATTTAAATGTTTTAGTAAACCATTTTGTTTTATAAAGCAAATAAAAATAAATAATTACTTTCCTCAAGTCATAAATCCTCCTTGGTTGTGTCGCCACTCTATATACTCCTTCAAGTTTATTCCTAATGTACCATTGCGGAGCTCGTTTTATATTTCCAGATAATACATCTATTCTTCCTCCACAACCGATAAATAATATATGCTTAAATTTTTGATGAAATTTTGAACTTAATATTTCCTGACGGGGAGAGCCCATACCTATAAGTACAATTTCCGGCATTGTTTCTGCTAATTGACTTTCAACATCTTCAAAATTCTTAAAAAACCCATTTTGTCTTCCTGTAATTTGAATACCAGGATAAAGTTTTTTTACATTTTCGACTGCCAATAAATTATTTTCCTCACTTGCACCTAAAAAGAATACTTTCATTCTTTTTTCATTTGCTAAATCAAGAGTAATTCCAGGAAGGTCAACACGAATTGTTTTTATTTTGTGTAGAAGTTTAAAGGCATAAACAGCACCAAAACCATCGGGAATCTGAAGTATTGCTTTATCTATGACATCTTTTGCAATTGGATCGTTATTGTATTTTACTATTTTTAAGGCATTTATTGCAACAGTATAACCACCTTGATTTTGATTAATTTTTTCTAATATAAAATCTTCAATTTCTTTTTTAGAAGCAACATCATAGCAAGGGCAGTTTATAATGTGTTTTTGTTTCATTCTTTACTTTTTATAAACTGACCATAATCACCTATACTTTCATCTTTCCTGATAAGACGAGCAGGATTACCTGCAATGATAGAATAATCCTCAACATCTTTAGTTACAATAGAGCCCGCTCCAATTATTATATTATTACCAATAGTTATACCCGGCAATATAATAGAATTAGCGCCAATGAAAACGCTATTGCCGATCTTTGTGTTTACAAAAGTCCCATTCCCCATTACGTAGTTATGAGTCAGAATAACAACTCCTGTTGTTATTACAGATTTCTTACCTATATATATACCTTTAGGATTAGTTTTATCTAAACGTGCTTTTAGAGAAATTAAAGCTGAAGGATGAATATTCATACCATACACTTGTGTTAGAACACAGTGAGCAAAAAACATAATCAATCGTCTTACGATTGTTCGAATTTTAGACATGTTTACTTTTTTTTCGAGGTTTAAATAATTCTATATAAATTTTTAATAATTTTTCATTTTCACTATCCCAGTTTACTTTTTCCAAAGCAATTTTACGGGATGTTTCTTTAACAACACTTAAATTTTTTTCTAAAAGCCTATTAACGGCATTTGCTATAGATAAAGAATCTGTAACATCAAAAGTTTCTCCGATATAATATGAATCATTATTTATCAGATTATTTAAATTGTTATAATTAGATGTAACTAAAGGCAAGCCGGCCATCAATGCCTGTGATATTTTATTCAAAGCAGAATGCTCAGAGTTTAAGCTAGTTGCATATATAGGGACAACAGCTAAATCTGCACCACTTATAAAATGAACCACATCATTATAAGGGATAGAATTGAGAAAATGCACCCTGTTTTTAACTCCATTTTCTTCTGCTATTTTTAATAATTTTTCATTTTCACTATCCCAGT
>JBDRPR010000367.1:0-14699 GCA_043826845.1 Bacteroidota bacterium | reverse complement strand
ATTTAATAATGATATCATTAGTTTCGAGATACAATGGCATTGCTTTTTCCGGAGCACCAGTTTTAATATACAATCTTGCATTAATAATGAGACTTTCGGACAATTCCGATAAAAGTCCCAGTTCCCGATTTTTTTCAACAGAACTTATGATAAGTTCTAATGATTCAGGAATACGGCCTTGTTCGGATGCAAGTAAAGATAAGTTGCGCAGACAGGAGGCGATATTTCTTTTGTCATCAAGCTCTCTGGCCAATAATAAATTCTTTTCAAAATATTTTTCTGCCTTTTGGTATTCCTTTAGCTCTAAGAATGCTGCCCCCATATTCATGTAACAATAGGATAACAGTAATTTATCTCCTATATGTTCGTTTATCTGTACAGATTTCTCATAATATTCTAATGCTCTGTCGTATTCTTTCATATTGAAATATACGGCAGCAGTATATAGCAGACATTGAGACATTCCCTTTCTGTCGCCCTGCTGTTCTTTCATTTCATAAGCAGTTGTGTCGTATTCTATTGCCTTTGAGTAATTTCCCTGATACATGGTAACAGCGCCAAGGTTCATCACACAGAATGAAATAAGGCGAATGTCGTTTAATTCTTCTGAGATTAAAAGGGCTTTTTCATAAAAATCAACGGACTTGGGATAATCCCCTTGATACATCGATACAATACCCAGATTGATAAGACAGCTTGAGATACCTGTTTTATCATTCATTTCGGTTCTTATTTCAAGTGACTTTTGGTGGTATTCAAGGGCCTTTTTATAATCTCCCTGATCGGAGTACGCCACCCCCGTATTGGAAAGGCAATCTGCCAAGGCTTTATTGTTGTTTATTTCCCTTGCTATTTCTGCAGCTGCCTTAAAATTTCCTATGGCGCCAGTATAATCTCCCAGATAATAGGATGAATTCCCCAAACTCATATAACATTTGGATATCCCTTTTTTATTTTGTGTTTCTTTATAAATGGAAAAAGATTTATTGAATAGTTCTTTGGCTCGCAGATAGTCGCCTGTGTTATTTGCAACAGTACCCGCCGAAAGTAGCAAATCGGCATTGGCATTGGCTCTGTTCGGGAAAGAGATAATATCCCTGCTGTTAATAAGGGTATCTGTCTGATGAGAATACCAGTAAAATGCTGAATCGGGGTAATTGTTCAGGTATAAATTGCCTAATTGAAGATTTAACTTAAGCCGTAATGTGTCGCTGTCTGTCCCGTTGAGAAGGGGAAGAGAATTAAGAATCGTTTTCAAGCTGTCTATTTGCCTAAAATCCTGACTATGGCATAGAAAAGCACCAAATAGAAGCAAAGTTGAACAGAAGTATTTTTTCATAAATTACAATTTACTCAATTAATACAAACGCCGCCCAAAAATAAGGATTATATTTATTCCGCATCTCTTTCTGAGTTTCGTTAAATGCCATTCTTACGTCCTTTTCTTTGAGGAGTTTCTTGTAAAACATTTCCATGAATTCTACAGTTTCTTTATCCGGCACCTGCCACAGCGACATAATGATGTATTTTACTCCTGCCATTTTAAAAGCACGCTGGAGGCCATAAACACCCTCACTTCCGCGTATATCACCCAGACCGGTTTCGCAGGCGGAGAGGACAACGAGTTGGGTGTTGCGCATGTTCAGGTTCGATACTTCATAAGCAGTAAGAACACCCTCGTTATCTGTTCTTCTCCAGTCTTCACTCCATACTTTATTCGCGCCTGCAAATACAAGTCCCGAGCGCATCATAGGATTTTTGTTGTTCAGGAACATCCAGTTGCCAAAACCATTAGCTCCCCTAAATATCAGTTCACCGCTCTTTGCCTCAGCCTTTGCCTCAGCCTCTTTTTTCAACTGCTCAGGGTCAGGATAAAAGAATCCATGTGTCGAAACATGCAATATCGAAGGAGCATCGGTGCTGTCGAAAAGTGCTTTGAAATTTTCTTCCTTTGCCTCCCTGCCGGAAAATGATCTGCAGGCAACATTATTTTTATTGAACTGTTCTTCTATTTTCTCTTTTTCGTTAAGAGTTCCGGGCAGATATTTCCATCCCCGATAGCTACCGGGGTCAAGTTCAACTGTATCGGTATTGTAGTCAATTCCTCCAAAAACAGCAGCTGTCATTTTCAATTCAGTTTTTACTTCCTGTTTTATAAGCTTACCAGTTGTGCTTACCTGTTGCAGGTTGTAGATATCACAAAGCATTTTGCCAGATTCTTTGGATAAGGCGGCAAATGAGATTTTATTAAGCACGCCAACAGGAGCATAGTAAACGGTATTAATTTCCGCAAGGGTCGGCTCAAGCGGTTTCCATATCAGATTATAGAGTGCGGTGCTTTTTGCTCCGTACAGGGGACTAACATAATTGTATCCTGTACCTGTTGATTTACCCAGTATCTTTTGTAGTTCTTCGTCTTCGAACAATTTTATTGAAACAGGCATTTTACTTTCGGGAGTAATGATCAGTGCTGCATATACAGTAGTATCATTCTTATCACCTTGAATAAAACTTACAAATTCAATAGCGGCTTCGCCGGACTTCAGGTTCTTCTGCACATCTTGCCATTTAGAGTTGAAAAGATTTTGAATATCTGCAAATTCCGAAGACATCTTAACAAGTTTTCGCTCCTGTTCGTTGGCTTTGTTTTCAAAATCTACGATTACACTGTCACGATTACTAACCTCTGATCCTTGCATATCTGAAATCTGATCACGGTATTGCTTCAATAAAAAATATGTGTCTTTAACCACGGTATCAGTTCTATTATAAACTATGTCCATCACACTGACGGTGCTTTTTAACAGTAGTCCTTTTAAAACAAGCTCATTATTGAAGCAAATAGACGAAAGACTGTCGTTTTGCTCCTTATAATTTATACTGAAAGCATGAATATCATTAAAAACAGATTTTGTTTTATCAAGATACATCTCTTTTTCACTTTCGCTTAGAATGGCAAAATTGTCTTTAAGCAACCAAAGTGTAATGTCCCTTGAGAATAAAAACAAAGGTATTGCTTTTTCAATCATGTTTTGTTTAATATAAGCTTTGGCTAAAGTCGGATAATTACTTGCCAGATCAGCTTTGTTACCTAATTCTTCAGAGATTTTCAATGAACTCAAATAATAAGAAATGACAGCAGAATAATTACCCTGATTACTTGCTACATTACCAAGATTTCTCAAACACAATGAAATCCCTTCTTTATTGCCAAGTTCTTTTCTGATTTTCAGCGAATGCTCAAAATACGACAGGGCAGAAGAATAATTGCCTTGATTACTTGCAACAATTCCAAGATTATTCAGACACATAGAAATCTTAGTTTTGTCGCCAATTTCTTCACTGATTTTCAGCGACCGATCATAATAAGACTGGGCAGCAGAATAATTACGCTGATTTTCTGCAACTACTCCGAGATTATTTAAGCACATAGAAATCATGTCTTTGTCGCCTAATTCTTCACTTATTTTAAGCGAACGTTCAAAATACGACAATGCGGCAGAATAATTGCCATGATACATTGCAACAAATCCAAGACTATTCAAACTTTTAGAAATTCCCAGTTTGTCTTCAAGTTCTTCAAAGATTTTCATAGATCGTTCATGATACGAAAGAGCAACAGCATAATTTCCCTGTTTTGATGCAATAGTTCCAAGATTCATCAAGCATTTGGAAATTACACCCTTATTGCCCAGTTCTTCACTTATTTTCAGTGAGCGCTTATAATACGTCAGGGTGGCAGAGTAATTACCTAGTTCGTATGTAGCAATTCCAAGATTATTTAAACACATCGAAATCATATCTTTTTTGCCAAGCTCATCACTAATTTTCAGCGAACGCTCATAATACGATATTGCAGTAGTATAATTGCCTTGAATTGATGTAACATTACCAAGATTAAGCAGGCACGCAGAAATTCTGGCTTTGTCGCATGATTCCTCATAGTTTTTCAACGAACGCTCATAATATGATATGGCAGCAGAATAATTACCCTGAAGGGATGCTACGTTTCCAAGATTGTTCAAACAGACAGAAACTCCCGCTTTATTACCAAGTTCTTCATCAATTTTCAGCGATTTCTCATAATACGATATAGCAGCAGAATAATTACCCTTAGCTTTTGCAATAATTCCAATATCGATCAAACATTTAGAAATCCCTTCTTTGTCGCCTAATTCTTCGTATATTTTCAGCGAATGACCATAAAAGGAATCAGCGTCAGAGTATTTGCCTTGGTTTTTTGCAACATAGCCAATATATCTTAAAGCAGATGCATTTATACGGGCTTTTTTTTGGTATAATTTTATGTTTTCAGGAATAAAATTCGTATCGGTTGCCATTGAATACCACCAAATTGCAGAATCAGGAATTGAGTGTTCATAGAAGTCCCCGATATCCAAATATAATTTCATCCTTGTTGTATCGGCATCTGTACCTTTTAATTCCGGCAAGGTTTTAAGGATTTGTTTTAAACTGTCTATTTTTTGAGAGTTTTGGCCGAAAGCAACAGAAAGACAAAAGATAAGTGTTAAAAGAAAAAGTAATTTTTTCATATTTTTCTGTTTATAAAGGTTCAATATATAAATCCAAACATCCACAGTGGAACTTTCTTTTCTATGCCAATTTCAATATCATCAACAGATAGCCATGCGTTATTTACGCCCGAAAGTTGTTTCATTCCTTTTCCCTTACCACCCACTTCAAATAAGTGTTTTCCGTCAACCTTAAAATCACCCTTCTCGGTATATGTCAGCTTGTGTTTTTCTTTTAGGTGACTTATAAAAAAAGTTTCCCGCAAGGTCCCTGATTCGGGTTCTTTTGAACTTAATGCATAATTGAAACAGGTATTTTCCAGATATATCTTTTCGGGCTTCTGCAATATTCCTATCCCCTGTGCCGAAGAGTACAAACAATTAATGATTCCCGCCTCTTCAAGATGCCTGATATACGAAAGCAGGGTATTGCGGTTAACTCCTATGCGCTCGCTAAGTTTTACAATGTTTGGCTTAAACGGAACCGACTGTGCAATTATATAAAGCAGTTGCTTCATCTTTAACAGACCTGTAGTGTTAAGCCCTTTCAGTTGCATAATATCAACATCGAAAGTTGTGTTAATGATCTCTTCTACACGTTGCAGAAATGTTTTAGGTGCTTCATTATAAAAAGGGAAATAACCGTGCTGCAGATATTCATTAAAAAGAGCCAGGGGCTTGAATTCATCTTTCAGTGAAACAGCAATGCTAGTATGCTCTTTTAAGATTTTATTTAGCGGAATAACAGGAAATGATTTTTTCAATTTATGGTTAACATATTCCCTGAACGACATTCCGTGCATAGTGTAATAGGCAACTCTGCGGCTCAAATCGGCTTTTGACTTACTGATTTCCAGCATAGAAGAACCCGTAAATACTACATTAAGGTCTGGCAGATCGTCATAAATATTTTTAATTTCCTGCGCCCAACTGGGGTAACGGTGAACTTCGTCGAGAAACAGATATTTTCCACCTCTTGCTACAAAATCTTCAGCAAAATCCAATAATCGACTGTTTGAAAAATACAGGTCATCCATACTTACGTAAAGTACAGTTTTGTCGGTCTTGAAATCTTTTTTTATGTGTTGCAAAAGCAGCGTAGTTTTTCCCACACCTCTCTGTCCTCCTATCCCTATAATCCTGTCATCCCAGTCAACTCGACCGGCAATTTCTCTTTGGTTTTCTGCATTAACAGCAGAAACTTTTTTCAAATGTTTTATAATTAAAGTATCCATAAATGGTTATTTAGAATATGCAAATATAAGAAAATATGCTTAATTAGAATAAACAATTAATTTATTCAACTAACACAAATGCCCCCCAATAATACGGATCATATTTCTTCCTCATCTCTTTCTGGGTTTCATTAAAAGCCAGCCGAACGTCCTTTTCCTTCAGGAGTTTTTTATAAAACAATTCCATGAACTCAACAGTTTCCTTATCCGGCACTTGCCACAAACTCATAATAATATATTTCACGCCAGCCATCTTGAATGCTCGTTGCAAACCATAAACACCCTCGCTTCCCTTAATGTCGCCAAGTCCTGTTTCGCAGGCGGAGAGGACAACGAGTTGGGTGTTGCGCATGTTCAGGTTCGATACTTCGTAAGCTGTAAGAACTCCTTCATTATCGGTTCTGCCTCAGTCTTCGCTCCATACACGATTAGCGCCTGCAAACACAAGCCCCGAGCGCATCATGGGATTCTTGTTATTTAAAAACATCCAGTTGCCAAAACCATTAGCTCCCCTAAATATCAGTTCACCGCTCTTTGCCTCAGCCTCTTTTTTCAACTGCTCAGGGTCAGGATAAAAGAATCCATGTGTCGAAACATGCAATATCGAAGGGGCATCGGTGCTATCGAAAAGTGCTTTAAAGTTTTCCTCTTTTGCATCTTTGCCGGAAAATGCCAGGCAGTAAATTTTATTCTTTTTAAATTGTTTTTCAATGCTGGTTTTTTCGTTAAGGGTTCCGGGAAGGTATTTCCACGCCTCCTGCTTGACAGAATCGGTGTTGTAGTCTATTCCCCCGAAAACAGCAGCGGTCATTTTCAATTCAGATTTTGTTTCCTGTTTTATAAGTTTTCCTGTTGTGCTTACCTGTTGAATGTTGTAAATATCACAAAGTATTTTGCCCGGTTCTTTTGTTAGAGCGGCAAACGAGATCTTATTCAGAACACCAACGGGAGCAAAATAAAAGGTATTGATTCCCGAAAGTGCTGGCTCAAGTGGTTTCCAGATCAGGTCATAAAGCATGGTGCTATTTGCACTGTATAGCGAACTGACATAGTTGTACCCTGTACCTGTTGATTTACCAAGTATCTTTTGCAGTTCGTTGTCTTCGAACAATTTTACTGAAACGGGTTTTTTACTATCGTGAGTGATGATAAGTGCGGCATACACAGTAGTATCATTCTTATCTCCTTTAGTAAAACTCACAAATTCAATTGCCGCTTCACCGGACTTCAGGTTCTTCTGCACATCCTGCCACTTGTATTCAAACAAGTTCTGAATGTCTGCAAATTCCGATGACATCTTAACGAGTTTTCGCTCCTGTTCGTTGGCTTTCTTTTCGAGGTCAGATATTAATGAATCCCTATTTGCATCTTCTGTACCTTGTAACGAAGATATTTTATCTCTGTATTGCTTTAATAAAAAGTATGTTTTTTTAAGTTCAGGAACAGGGCTGTTATAGACCACGTCCATTATGCCTGTCGTACTTTTAAGAAGTAGTCCTTTTAAAATGAGTTCATTGTTATAGCAAATTTCTGTGAGACTGTCGCTGTGATCCGGAAAAGAGGAGTTAAATGCGTTAATCTCATTGAAAACAGACTTTGTTTTTTCAAGATACAGTTCCATGTCTTTTTCGCTCATGATGCTGAAATTATCTTTCAGAAGCCAAAGTGTAAGTTTTAAAGATTTTTGCAGAAGCGTCGGAACTAAAGTAATCTGACTTGTTTTAATGTATATTTTGGCTAAAGTTGGATAATTCGCTGCCAGATTGGCTTTGTCGCCCAATTCTTCTTTGATTTTCAGAGAATGCTGGTAAAAGGAAACAGCGTCAGAGTAATTGCCTTGTTTTTCTGCAACAACGCCCATATTATTCATGCACTTTGAAGTCCCCACTTTGTCGCTTAATTCTTCTTTGATTTTCAGAGAACGCCCGTAAAAGGAAACAGCGTCAGAATAATTGCCTTGATCCACTGCAACATTGCCCAGATTATTCAGGCATGTTGAAATCCCCGCTTTGTCGCTTAATTCTTCTCTGATTTTCAGAGAACGCTCGTAAAAGGAAACAGCGTCAGAGTAATTGCCTTGCTTCATTGCAACAACGCCCAGATTATTCAAGCACAGTGAAATCCCCGCTTTGTTGCCTGATTCTTCTTTGATTTTCAGAGAACGCCCGTAGAAGGAAACTGCGTCAGAGTAATTGCCTTGACTAAATGCAACATTGCCCAGATTATTCAAGCACATTGAAATCCCCGCCTTGTCGCCTAATTCTTCTTTGATTTTCAGAGAACGCCCGTAAAAGGAAATAGCGTCAGAGTAATTGCCTTGCTCAAATGCAACAACGCCCAGACCAATCAAGCACGCTGAAATCCCCACTTTGTTGCCCAATTCTTCATCAATTTTCAGAGAACGCCCGTAAAAGGAAACAGCGTCAGAGTAATTGCCTTGAAAATATGCAACGTTGCCCAAATTATTCAAGCACATTGAAATCCCCGCCTTGTCGCTTAATTCTTCTCTGATTTTCAGAGAACGCTCGTAAAAGGAAACAGCGTCAGAGTAATTGCCTTGTTTTTCTGCAACAACGCCCATATTATTCAGGCACTTTGAAATCCCCGCTTTGTCGCCTAATTCTTCAACGATTTTCAGAGAACGCTCGTAAAAGGAAACAGCGTCAGGGTAATTGCCTTGATTTTTTGCAACAAAACCAATATATTTTAATGCAGTTGCATTTATTCGGGCTTTTTGGGGGTATGATTTTATGTTTTCAGGAATGAAATTCGTATCGGCTGTTTGTGAATACCACCATATTGCAGAATCAGGTAACGAATGCTCATAAAGGTCCCCGATATCCAAAAATAATTTCATCCTTGTTGTATCCGCATCTGTACCGTTTAATTCCGGCAGGGTTTTAAGGATTTGTTTTATGCTGTCTATTTTTTGGTAGTCTTGGCCGAAAGCAAAGGATAGACACAAGACAATAATTATAAAACAGAAGTTTTTTTTCATAGTTCAGACTTTTTATTCAGCATAAAACGCCAGCCTGGAACAACTTTAATTTTTTTTCCGCTTTCAATTATTTCATCTTCCTGAGAAGAAGTGATTATAGTACCTTTTCGAAGGTCGAAATAATCCATGGCTTCGGCAAGTCCTGTTATTTCACGCTTGTAATTTTCTTCGTTCAGTACAAGGGTTACTTGAAATAGACTAATATTCTTCTTCCTATTAATTGAAACAAAGTCACATTCTTTTTTGTCAGAAAAGTAATATATTTCGTTTGAATCGGCAAGGTGAGAGCCAACCATATTTTCAAGTATTCTTCCTCTGTCGTTGTGAAGCTGTGAAGAAACAAAACGGATAATAGAATGATCGGCCAGATATGGCTTTTTCTCATTAGCCATTTGTTTTTTAAGGGAATAGTCGAATTTTGTAATATTATTAATCAAGAAGGAGTTTTCAAGATATTGGCAATAGGACTTAGCAGTATTTACACTTCCCAATCCAATTGCTCTTTGTAGTGAATTGTAACTGAATTTTCGGCCAAAATTACTAACGAGATAACGGCTCAGTTCCCTTAGTGGAACAATGTTAGTAATCCCATTCCGTACCACAATATCTTTAATAATTATATCATCATACATTCGTGTAATTATTTCAGAAGTTTTGTATTTCAGATATTCAGGCATTCCACCATCAATCATGTACTTTTCGAATTGTGCAGAAATATGTGCTCGTTTTTCTGAATCATACAGATCATTCTCTCGCACTTCAAATTTTTTGAACAACAAAAATTCATTAAAACTAAAAGGTCTTAGTGTTGTTTCGATGTGTCTTCCGGTAATTTTTGATGAAATTTCACCGCTGAGAAGTTCGGCATTGGAGCCGGAAACAATAAATTTATATCCCGAATCGCTTAACCTCCTCAGAAACAATTCGAATTTATCGACGTTCTGAATTTCATCAATAATAAAAGTTTTAATATTTCCGAAAAGTTCAATTTGTACTTCCAATATTGAATTAAATTCTGCCGCATTGAAATTATAGAGCCGCTCATCCTCGAAGTTGATAAAGAAAAAATCCTTGTTATTATAAAAATGTTCTGCAATTTGCCGTAAAAATGTTGATTTTCCGCATCTTCTTATGCCGCTTATAACATAAATATGAGGCAGTTTAAGGTATGTCTCCGCTTCAGCGATCTTTTCCCTGATTGCACCGGATTTCTTCATTAAAAAATCCCGACGCTGATCGGTGACTATCTGTTTTAACGTTTCTTTATTCATAACTAATCATTACCAATGAGCAAATATAATATATATTATACAATATAAATGCATGATATGCTAATTATTTTATTCAAATTCAAAATATAGGTCAATTACAGGTAATCACTCTACCAAAACAAAGGCGCCCCAGTAATAAGGATCATATTTCTTCCGCATCTCTTTCTGTGTTTCATTAAAGGACATCCTTACATCCTTTGTTTTGAGAAGTTTCTTGTAAAACATTTCCATAAATTCCACAGTTTCCTTATCCGGCACCTGCCATAAACTCATTATTATGTATTTCACTCCGGCCATTTTAAAGGCTCTTTGCAGTCCATATACACCTTCGCTGCCTTTTATATCTCCTAAACCTGTTTCACAGGCTGACATTACAACAAGATTGGTTTTACGCATATCAATATGAGCAACTTCCTGGGCTGTAAGAACTCCATCTTCACCTTCTGATTGTTCTTCCCTGTTCCATACATCGTTGGCACCTGCAAATACAAGTCCTGAGCGCATAAGTGGATTATTATTTTTTACAAAACTCTGTACACCAAAACCCCTGTTTTCACCTCTAAATATAATTTCTCCATCTTCATCTCCTATTACATTCTCACCCTCTGTGCTGATTTGTTCAGGGTCGGAATAGAAAAAGCCATGTGTAGCTATATGCAACAAATTACTATTGCTTGCAATTAATTTAAATTCTTCTTCCGTAGCTGTATTATTGGCAAAATATGTTACTTCAATATTTCCCTTTTTTAGAATTTTTTCAATTTTTTCGGTTTCAGTTTTTGTACCTTCGAGATATTTCCATCCCATATCCCGATAGTTATCAGGATAGGTATCTGTACTATCGCTATTATAATTTATTCCACCAAACAAAGAAGTTGTCATATTATTAGTAAATGCAGAATTTTCAAGATCACGATAACTATCGGAGGCTAATTTACCTGTACTTGATTGAACTTTAATATCTATATTGTCGCACAAATATACATTTTGCTTTTTGCAAAGAGCAGCAAAACTAATTTTATGTAATAAGCCTGTTGGTGAAAGATATACGGTTTTTACATCTTTAAGATATTCTTCCATTGGCTTCCATATAAGATTATACAGTTCCTTTTTAGCTTCGCTGTTTTTACCGTAAATTCCACTTATGTAACTGAAATTATTTTCTTCAAACTTACCCAAAATATTTCCCAGCTCTTTTTCGTTAAATAGAACGAGCATTTCAGGATGCTGGCTTTCGGGTTTAATTATCAAGACACAATAAAGAGTAGTATCGGTAAATTTATTAAAATCCTCACTTTCATAATTCTTATATTTAAAATGAACAAATTCAACTGCTGCTTCGTCTTGGTTTAACCCTTTTTGCACATCCTGCCAGGTAATGTTTTGAAGTTTTTTAAAATCTGAGAAAAGTTGCGACCCTTTTACCAGTTGCTTTTCATATTCATTGGCTTGCTCATCCAATTCTTTTGTGTCTTTTCCTTTACTGCACAATTTAGCAATTTGCTTTTTTATATGTACCCATTTGTAATAATTATCAATAAGCAGAGTATCTTCCGAGTTTAAAACGGCATTACGCATAGCTGTTGAGGACTTTAAAAGCAAGCCTTTGTTTTTTAATGTATTGTTAAATACAAAATCAACAATTTTTGGGTTTTCCAGCTTACGTATTAATGCATAAGAATTAAAATCCATATAATTAATTGCTACTGTTTTGAAATATTTTTCCTGACCTGTTTCCGACAAAGTTGCAAAATTTGACAAAATGGCCTTGTTGTTAATATCAATCATTTCTATTGCAAAACTATCAGCACTTTCAAAATTATTTTGTTTTATCCGGAGGTCTTTCATTAAATTAACAGCACTTTCAATTCTATCTTGAAAACCAAGGTCTTTACTGATAATTAAACATCTGGTAGCATATTCATTGAGTTTAAAAATATTGTTTTGCTTTTGGCTTGTCACCCCTAGACCAAACAAAGTGTATGAAATACCTTTTTTATCACCAATTTCCTCACAAATATTTAAACTTTTCTGGAAGTATTCCAAAGCTTTATAGAAATTATCCTCATCTTTATATAAAAAACCTATAGCATTAAGAGATTCTGCCATCCCATGCTTATCTCCTGTACCCTCACGTATGTTTAAACTTTTTTGAAAAAATTCCAGAGCTATCTTTATTAAAGAATCACTCTTTGCATAATCATGCTTATACTTTGCTTCACTAGCCTGATTTTTATATATAAATCCAATGTTATTGATAGAAAGGGCCATTCCGGTTTTATTTCCAATCTCTTCGCAAATATTGGTACTCTTCTGATAATATTCCAATGCTTTTATGTTGTCTCCCTGACCTCTGTATATCACGGCCATATTGTTAATTGTCTGAGCCATTCCTATTTTGTCTCCGACTTCTTCTTTTAAAATCAGGCTTTTGTCAAAGAATTCCAATGCTTTGGGAATATCACCCTGATTTTTGTATATAATTCCAATATTGTTTATAGCAAGACCCATTCCTTGTTTATTTCCTAATTCTTCCTGCATGTTTAAACTTTTATGATAGTACTCCAATGCTTTAGGAATGTCGCCCTGAATGTAATATGTTGCACCTAAATTGTTATAAGAATATGCCAACCCATCTTTATTCCCTATTTCCAGATATAAACTCACACTTTTATTGTAATATTCCAAAGCTTTGATAACATATCCCTGATCGTCATAAATAACTCCCATATTATTTAATGATTCTGCAATTCCAAGCTTGTCTCCTAATTCTTTTCTGATTGTCAAGCTCTTGTTATAATATTCCAAAGCTCTGGGAATTTCACCTCTAGTTGAGTATATATATCCAATATTATTCAGCAACATGGCTAAGCATTTGTTTGTATAATTGACTACAGGGGCATGCTTCACTTCAGTAATCGAATTAATAGCAAGAAGATTTTCCGCTATTTGCACAGCTGCATTCCAAAGAGATACGGCAGAATCAGGTTGATGTAAATAAATCTGTTCACCCCAAAGCAAATATGCATTAATTCTGTCAGTATCATTTGGGCATGGCACCAAACATTGTTTTTCAACATCAGAAATTACTTTTGTCAAGGAATCAATTACTTGTTGGTCTTGTGCAAAACCTGAATTAAAAGTTGTGAGTAGTAATGCAAAACTTAAAAATGTCAATACTATAATATTCTGAACTAATGATTTTTTTTTATTCATCATTGCTTGCTATTATGACTATAAATTATTTATAATATTGAATATCAGACTGGATAACAAATCATTATAGATTCTAAGCATCTTTATTTATTCATGTTATTAATAATTTATTTATAGTAATTCATCTTTTCAATAAATGCATAAACATTTTCAGGTAGAAAAAATTTTACATTTTTCTTATTTTTAAATGCTTTTCTTATAAAGCTTGATGAGATTTCTATTAAAGGTGCGTCAACATAATCTATAATCGCCTCAACATTTTTATTATCCGGAAGAAATCCCTGTCTGGGATAAATAAAAATACGATTTTCGGAAAGAATGTTCTGATAATTTTTCCATTTATGTATTGTTTTTATATTATCTGCACCCATAATTACTGAAAATTTTTTATCAGGATATTTTTCTTTCAAATAGGTTAGTGTATCAATAGTATATGAAGGCTTTGGCATTGAAAATTCAATATCACAGGCTTTAAATCTGGGATCATCGTTTATTGCCAGATAAACAAGTTCCAGTCTTTGATAATCCGGCAATAAAGTATTATTTTTCTTTAAAGGATTCTGAGGACTTACAACAAACCATATTTCGTCAAGATCAGTATATTCAACAAAATAATTAGCTATTGCCATGTGTCCGATATGTACAGGATTAAAAGATCCGAAATATAAACCGGTTTTCATTAAGCTAGAAATTTATTTAAAATTAATATAGCCTCTGCAACTGCATTTTCAATTATATCATTACGAATATATGCATCAAAACACTCTTTGTTTTTCATATAATAATCAATTTCCTTCTGAGCTTTTTCCACTCTTTTTTTAATAGAATCCATCTCATCGGATGAACGATTTATCAGCCTTTGTTTAAGCTCGTCAATTGAAGGGGTCATTATGAAAATCAAAACAGAATCATCAGGAAACATTTTTTTAATATTTACAGCGCCAACAACATCAACGTCAAAAATAATATTTTTCCCCTTATTTGATATTCTATCAACTTCAGTCTTAAGAGTTCCATAAAATATGTTATTATATACTTCCTCCCATTCAAGGAATTCCTTGTTTTCAACTCTCTTTTTAAATTCATTGGTACTTAAAAAATAATAATCAGTACCATCAATTTCTTCATCTCTTTTTTTTCGATTTGTTGCAGAAACTGAAAATTCAAGATTAAAACTACATTTTAATAATTGTTTAATTATTGTAGTTTTACCTGCACCTGAAGGAGCACAAAAAATAGCAAGTTTTCCTTTCTTCATCCTATATGATATTTAAAACCTGTTCTTTTATTTTCTCTAATTCATCTTTCATTTCAATAACAATTGTCTGAATCTCAACATCATTGGCTTTTGATCCAATTGTATTGATTTCCCTCCCTATTTCCTGAGCAATAAATCCCAATTTCTTACCTGAAGATTCTTTATTTTCCAATATTTCAATAAAATAAT
>JBDRPR010000366.1:0-4533 GCA_043826845.1 Bacteroidota bacterium | reverse complement strand
TTCCCGTAGGGAGTAAAATCTTCCTCAACATACTCAATTTTCTGTGCTGTTAGTTGAAAAAGTGCAGGAAAAAGAAAAACAGATAATCCGATTATTTTTAATACATTTTTCATATTTAGCTGTTTAAGTTTATGTTAAATTTTTGGTTAATATTTTCCAGTTTCTCCGAAGGCTTAACTTTTATTACAATGCTGCTCCCGGGCATAACATAGCCGTGCAAACGGTTAAAAGTGGCTGTGGCACCGGTGAGTTGCCACTCTCCCCTGTAGGCTGCACTGTAAACCCCTGTTTTAAAAACCTCTACCTTCTTAATAAAAGGGAGGAAGTTGTCAACG
This sequence comes from Bacteroidota bacterium, assembly GCA_043826845.1. GTDB lineage: Bacteria > Bacteroidota > Bacteroidia > Bacteroidales > CAYTAU01 > JBDRPR01. The sequence goes on along the minus strand of JBDRPR010000366.1, from coordinate 4,198 downwards.
ATTGTCGTAAACTCAACATTATCAACATTATTATAAGCATCGCGTGCTTCAAATGACACAGTATGTTCTCCTTCTCTATAATATGCCTCGATACTGTTATTCGATAAAGCAGTTGGTGTAATCTGAAAAACAGGACTTGCCAGATAATTTGCTCTGGTTGCCCAAATACCATTGCTTTGTATATTATTAATTCGCTTCTCAGGATATGTATATAAACCGTCCGAATAAAGTTCAATAAAATCTTTGTTTCCGTATTTGTAATCTGTACCGGAATTAAATTGCGTATGAAATACGCTTTGATAACTTCCTGTTTCTGTTGATAATATTCTGTCAAATTCCACCAGATACTTATCCTGATTGTTTATTTGATACTTTAGTGATTTTACTGATGCACCTTCATTTGCAGAACCTGTACATGGTGTTGTATTGATAGCTATGTCTCTGACCAATGAAATAAAACCAATATTTCCGTAAACAACCAAACGGCTGTCTGATTGGTACGTTGCTCCAGTTGAAGTATTGTCGCAATCAGTATTTGCAAAATGGATTTTTTTACTGTTTCCGGTATAATTTGTAATCCCTGTGCCATGACCTGTCAAAGCAAAACAACCAGATGGAGGATCGTTTTGTCCTGTTAATGGAACTGCAATAATATCATTAATCTGAGGATCATGATTATCCGTTGGGCTTCCCAATTGCCAGCCATAATCATTGGAAAGGGGATTCAGGTAATAAAGAATGGTAGAAATTGGATCTAAATAGCGCATTTCAAAATGTAAATGCTGGCCACCAGGAGGATAAGGAGCAACAGTGCATATTGGATCTCCTGCGTTGACCACAGTATATTGTTGAATTCCAGAATATGCATATACATGCATATAACAGGCAGTGCGATCATTAAAATAATCAGCCACAATATTTCTATTTTCTCCATTTGGATTAATTTGTAAAATTTCTCCACCTTGGATAGATTCAACTATTGTAGTAACAGGGACAGCAATGTCAATCCCACAATGCCATGCTGTATGAATCTCACCAAAAGTACAGCTTACATGATTATATCCTGTCACAGAAGGATCAACCGGCCATTGCTGAGCTAAACCGGTCAGATTGATACATATAAACAGTAAAATATTAATATAGTATTTCATACTCATCAAATTTGTCATTTATTTCTATGATAAACTTATTTCTAAGACAATACACATTGTTTAAATAATCTTTTGAATAGAGAATCTCGCCAGTCTCCCTTTTAAGAACAAACATTCTAAATGTATTTAGCTTATTATTAGTTGCATAAAACGACCTGTCCCCACCATATATTATAATAATGCTGTCCTGAATCTCACAAAAGACAATAAAACAACTGTCAATATTTGATATCCATTTCACGTCACTTTTATTATTAGCATAATAAAGTCTATAATTTTTCCGACTATCATACACATGCTTTGTATAGATATAATTCTTCATGTCATTTGATAAAAAAGAATACAGAGTCATTCCTGAAGAATCTCGCAGAAATGCATTCTCAACTTTTCCGAGAAATTGACCCTGGTGGTCATAAATAAACATAAGATTTTGATAAGCAAAGGTTAAATACACATACTGGGAATTTGAAGTAAAGAATCTCATTGAGTTGCAGCAGGCATCATCCTTCACCGGAGAACTCATTATATTTTTTATCACCCCGTTTGTATCGCAAAAAACAATTGAGTCAAGTGCCGTAACTTCATATCCAATATCTTTATATCCAAACAGATTTTTTCCATCAGGGGATAACACAAAAGATTGAAAATTATTCAAAGCAGGATTTTTTTCATGTAACATGTTTATGGCCGCTTCACCATACCAATACATCGTATTTGATCTGAGATCAAGTTCAGAAAACCCACTGTCAAGAAGTTCCTGCCTGTTCTGGTACTGCTGAACTAGTTTAAAATACCGATTGTTGTCAAAGGTTTCTTCCTGTGCCGAAATAAAATTTATAATGATCAGAAAAAAACTAAGAAACAAATATATCTTCTTCATATTCTATATTTTAAATTATATAATCAGTGATTTTTATATTCATTTATTCACAAATTTATTTGTACTATTTGTTTCCCGTAGGGAGTAAAATCTTCTTCAACATATTCAATTTTCTGGGCGGTTATATTGCAGAAAATAAGCAAAGTCATCACTATATTAATAGTGAAAAATTTTAAATTTACCATAAAATTATTTTTTAAGATTTTCTATTTCTACATTCTGCTTATTGATTTGTTTTTGCAAATCAATAATATACAGGGTAAGTTCTTCGATTTTTCGTAATTCAAGATCATCCATTTCTCCCACACTGTAACCGTTTTGTTTAAATTCAGCAGCTGAGGGAATTTCGGGCAGGTGTTTGTGGGTTTTGATAAAAAGTTCCAGTTCATTTAAATTCATTAATGAATAATCATCAAAAAAAACATAATCAGATGCAGGAACATATCCAATAATTTCGACCCTTTTTGCTTTAATATTCCCGTTTACTGTGAGCATTTCAGAGGGATTGGTGGTTCCAATACCAACTTTTCCTTCTTTAGTAATATACATTTTGTCTGTGTTGTCTGTCATTATTCTCACACCGCCATGATTGTTTTCGCCGGCAGAAATAATCAGGTCATTAGATCCGTTGACTAAACCTATTCTTGCAAAACGCTCATTAATGCCTTTGCGTCCGAATTGAAGGTACAATTCAGCGTTATTTGAACCACTTGCATCATTATCCTCCAGAAGAAGTACCGGATAATTATTTCTCACCTGCAATGCAGCAATCGGGTCATTTACTCCCATACCAACCTTTCCATTATTTTTCACGCATAAACCATCATTCCATGTTACTATCTCACTACCTGCAGCTCCGGTTACAGCATTTCTGAATTGTAAATCCCCGTTTTCCTCAAATTTTATCATTGAAACCTCTCCCTGACCAATTCGTTTGGCTGTACCATCATATTTAAAATTTCTGGCAATTGCATACACTCCGTTTTGGTGAAATGTCCAGTCGTCACCTATCTGAAATGCTTCATATACTTCGGTGGTGCCAATGCCTACTTTTCCCGTTTCGGTCAATGTCATAACGTTTTTTGTGGTACTGTTTTCTGATGAAGCGGTTTTGATATAAAATTTCTGATTTTTGCTGCTTGTAATTAAATCCCACCATGCTGTACGATCTCCGCTTGGCACAGTATTACTATTGTATGCTTCATCTTCAATCCTTACTACGGCAGATGCAAGCTCAGGCCCCGGTAGTACGCTGATATCTGTATATCCTTTTACATGTAGTTTCAGCGCCTGGTCGGTTGAGGCAGGTGCTCCTATTCCAACATTTTCCCATATTGTTAAACCGCCGTCAACATTTTTTTTGTCATTGGAACTACCAATACGTACATTATTTCCACTGTATACATTGATGAATAATTCACAATTTTCCTGGGGATATCCTGTCCAGGTATCAATAATCCCATTTGCACCATTAAAACCTACACGCACATATTTTGATTCATCATCATATTTTGTAAACCTGGCATCGCCTCTGACATCTAATCGTCCCCTTGAAGCTGCATCATACCAGTTGTTTCCTATATTGTCCATATCTCCTATACAAACAATCCCTGTATTATTTGCATTTAATATTGTATGATAATTATTGCCGGACTCTGACTGAATCAATAAATCTCCATCACTATATATACTATTTGCATTTGTTGAAGTACCTGTTGGTTGTGATATATATAATGTGCTATTACCTACCTGAATTGAATTATTCACCACCAAATCATTAAATGTTTGTGTGCCTGTTACATTTAAACTGCCAATATCAAGGCTACCTGTGGTTTTTAAATTAGTATTTTCAAAATCTATCAAACCGGTTGTTGAAGAAATTTTACTGTTTATTCCGTCAATATAAATTGTATTTACTTTGACTTCTTTGCTTGCCTCAATTTCTTCAACTTCCATTTTTGTGGTTTCAAATCTTTCGGATATTATTGTATCAACTTCAACTTTTTCTCCTGTATATTTTCTGCCTATAATAATGCCTTCGAAAACATGCAGTGTTCCGCTTATTATGCAGTCACCATTTACTTCAAGAGGAACCTGAGGATTAGTCAGCCCAATGCCTACTTTACCCATAGTAAACAAATTGCTGTTTTGAAAATTAATATTTCCT
>JBDRPR010000365.1:0-4996 GCA_043826845.1 Bacteroidota bacterium | reverse complement strand
TCAAAACGTGCATTTTTATATCTGATCCCACTTTTCATTATCAAAAATATTTTTGATCGTAAGGAAAAAGGTTTGTACGGATTAAAGCTGGGTAATTTTAATCTCCGCCCATATTTTATTATGTTGCTGATTATGTTGCCTTTGATTGGCTGGGCTTCATTTCAATCTGATTTTTTAAATACATATCCAAAACTACGTCTTTGGGGAATGGAAGAAGTTTTTAATCTTAACAGATGGCAGATGACCGGAGTTTTTGAGTTTTTTTACGGAACTGATTTTATTTTTGTCGAACTCATTTTCAGAGGAGCACTGGTTGTTGGATTAGTTAAAATATTGGGAAAAGATGCAATTTTACCTATGGTAGCTGCTTATTCATTTTTACATTTCGGGAAACCGCTTGCTGAAGCAATAAGTTCAATATTCGGGGGATATATTTTAGGAGTAATTGCACTGTACTCAAAAAATATTTTGGGAGGTTGCGTTATACACATAGGAATTGCATATCTTATGGAACTTTTCGCAATTTTGCAGTATTATGTTTTCATATCTTACTAAAAAAACCGGAACTCATTTAATGTTCCGGTAAAAAACAGGCTTGTCGCAACCCTATTTTTTCAATTCATAACAAATTTCCTGCATTCCTATATGCATATCATCAAATTTCTATTCATCAAAGCTGACTCTGCAGAACCATATGTTTTTCCCGCTTTTATCAGATCCGAAAAAAGCAATTCTATTACCTTTATTTGTCTCAAGATATGGATAATTCGGATCAAGATAATAGACATTTTTATCTACTTTTCCCAACTGGGTAAAATCAGATATATTACCAGTTTCAACTTCAATAGTGCCAAGACGTGGATACGTTAATGGTTTTTCTGTCCATGTAGTTACACCTCTTATTTCCTGTATAAGCCAGTACATATTCTTACCGGTTGGTGACTCAAAAAATATTTGAGGTGCGCCATTGACTTTTGAAAAATCATTAGTCTCATTAAGGTCTATTCCATATTGTGATTTCAAAACTCCATTTTTATCAAAATGGAAAGAAAGTACATCTTTAAATCCTTTATCGTCTTTGTTTTGACCTAATACAAAAAAATCTCCATTTGACGCAAGTTTATAATTTGCAATTTCAAACTTTTTTCCTGCATACGCCGGTGATTTTTTCTGTGATGGCGGACATTTAAGTTTTGCTTCAAATTCTTCAAGGTTAGTTTCTGTAAGATAGCTCACTTTGTGATTTGACACCTTTAGCAGTTGCACAGCCTTAAATTTTGTAATAGCAAGTGACATATTATAATATTTATCCTTTCCTTCAGCTGATGGACCATAGAAATATACGTCGCCTGTAGATATATCTGGTACCATTTCATCAATTTTCCAGTATGATGCACCTGATTCAAATTTTATATCATCAATTATATTTAGGTCATGATCCACTCTGACGTAACGATAATTACATATTCCAGGATCAGCATATTTATTAATTCCGGGACCTCCAATAGGAGCAAAAATAAATGCCATTCCTCCGATTTCAGGTGTTGTGAAGTCATTACTTGCATTTCCAATAGCTCTTACAAATGCATGCTGGTTTGGAAACTCAAATTTAATCGGAACCTCTTTTACCAATTCCAGACTTGAATTGAATTTCATTACAGTCATATCCATATTATGCCTATATGCGGCACTTTTATCCTGTTGTACATCTTTCAAATTTGCTTTTACACCACACAATACATATATATCACCGGTTTTATCATCCTCAGCATGTGCAAAATAATAGAATTTACGGCCATCGTCTGTCTTTGGTTTTACTTTGTCCAGAATTTCAACAGTTTTATAATAGCCCAACAATATCCAGTCATATTTGTAGGTGGTTTTCTTTCTTTTCAACACAAGAGTACCGGTAAGATTCGGCTCAACATAATTTCCTTCAACTGAATACCATTCACCATTCCATTTATACCATGTATATTTTACAGCAAGCTTTTCAGGGTAATCTTCCTCCTCTTCCATCTTTATAAAATTAAAGTCATTATCAAAAAAGTAATGTTGCATTTTGATTTTGGTATCAGTTGACTTTGTAATATAAGTCAACTTATACTGACTCCCGTCATATCCAACATTTGCCAGTGCCCCTCTCTTGGCTTTTCCTGTTAATTCATAAGTGTTCTGAGCTTCTAATTTTTGCCCGTAAGAATTCAATCCCATCATTGATAATATCAGGATTGCTCCAAATAATGCGACAAGTTTTTTCATATTGTTATTAAATTAATGGTTAATATGAAGCAAAAATAATAATATTTTTTAGTAGCCAAAATAAATTAATCATCGTATTTTAAGTACGACTATTTACGTATTTTTATAATTATCTGGAATGATTTATTTATATTAAATCCGATTAAAATCAATATTATTTAATCATAAAAGGTTGACGTTTAAAAATATAAAGAAAAGAAGATTTTTTAGAAATTAAATATATACAATTAGGTAAAAATAGTATTCAAAATGAATTTTGAAGATATTTAAAATTTATATCAGACCGTTTGTTATGGCATACTTTACAATTCCTGCAATATTGTTTACTTCAATCTTTTTCATAATATTTGTTCTGTGAGTATCAACCGTTCTGTGACTGATATATAATTTTGCACCAATTTGTGTATTTGAATATCCGTTTGATATAAGTTGTATTATTTCAATTTCTCTATTAGTTAATATCGCAATATTTTCATTTTTTACTGATTTTAATTCCTCAGATAGTAATTTTTCCGTTATATCGGAACTATAATATGATTTTCCACTATGAACATACTCAATTGCAATTTTCAACTCTTCCTTGCTGACATTTTTTAACAAATAGCCAGACATACCTGCTTCGCGTGATTTCCTGACTGATGTTGGATCGCCTGCTACGGTCAGGGCAATAATCTCTATTTCAGGAAAATTTAAAAGTACCGCTTTGGTTGTCTCAAACCCATTCATTTCAGGCATATCAATATCCATAAGAATAATGTCAGGAATATGATTTTGTAAAAATTCCAATAATTGTTTTCCGGAATTTAAACCTGCAATCATTTCAATATTTTCAGAATCACTTAAAAGTTTTTCAATTCCAGCAATAATCAATTCATGATCATCTGTTACAATAACTTTGATCTTTTTCATTTTAACGGAATTATTAAGCTTGAAATCAATCCATTTTCCTGGCCATTTTCCATAAAAAAAGATCCATTTAATGCAGCAACACGGGAATAAATATTTTTTAGTCCTATACCATTTCCGGTACTATTTTCATCTAATCCAACTCCATTGTCCTCAACTATTAATACGAGATTGTCTTCACCTTTCAGTAATTGAACACCAACCTTATCTGCTTTGCTATGTTTTATTATATTTCCCGTTAATTCCTGAATGATTCTGAACACCCCGTTCTCTATTTCATTTGATAATCTCTCATTAATATTGTGGGTATCAAAACTGATTTCGATTTTTGAGTTTTTGAAAATTCTTGCTAAAAGCTCTTTGATGGCAATAATTAATCCTTCATCTTTTAATGATCTTGGCATCATCTGATGTGATATTGTTCTCACTTCAGTACAACAAGCATTTATTATTTTCATTGATTCTGCATAATTGCTTTCATCTTCTGTTTGAGAAAAATTCAATTTATCGCCCATAAAACTAAGATTCATTGAAGCAGCTGAGAGCATCTGACCAATACCATCATGAAGGTCACGTGCAATTCTGGTTCTTTCAATCTCCTGAGTTTCTATTACAGTTTTCAACCTTAATTTCTCCTCCTCAAGAAGTCTGTCCTTAATTAATCTATTATGACGTTGCTGCAAATATAAATACAATAGTACTGAAAACACAATAATTAAAATGATGACTACAATCAATATTATCAATTTTAATCCCACAGAATTTAATCTATTCTCTTGCTCTTTAAGTTTCAGATTATCCAACTCATTCTGATATCTAAGTAATTTCAGGTCAAGTTCCTTTTTATCGTTTTGATATATCGCTTCAAGTTCTATAGTTTTTCTTACATTTTCCTCATTTACAATACTGTCCCTTAATCCATTATATATTTTATGCCATTTTAACGCTTCACCAATCTTTCCCAATTCCTCATTAGCAGCTGCAATACTTTCTGCTGCAATACTTTTTTGCACAGGTGTCCCTGCTTTAACTGCATTTCCCCAACTTTTGACTGAATATTCCAACGCTTTTGAATAGTCACCCACTTCATGAAACAAAGCAGACAGGTTATTTAAGGAGACTGAAATTAATCTGGGATTTTCAGATTTTTCTCTTATTTCCAATCCTTCCAGATATAATTTCAATGCTTTTGCAAATTCCTTTTTTCGTTTATGGACAATACCCAGTGATGTTATAGTATGTGCATATTCAAGTATAAACTGGTTATCAGTAATTTTATTAATACTGTCTAGCAATTCCATAGCAAAATTGTGATAATAAAATGCGGAATCATAAAGCTCTTTGTTAAGGTAATAAGTTCCTAAAGAATTACTTGCATTTACAGTTCCAATAACACCGGTCAGTCTATATTTCTTATTTTCACAGTTAATTAAACCTATAAATATATTTCTTGCCTGTCTTGAATAATATACTGATTTTTCAGAATTTTTATTATTTTCCATCACAAAAGCAAGATTATAATATGTAATTGCCTCGCCCGACCTAATCGCATCTAAATCAACTCCAACAGTATCTATTTTAATGTGATTAAAAATCTTTAAGGCTTTTATATAATATTCTGCAGCATATATATAATTGCTCTGATAATCAAATGAATTACCCAAATTATTGTACACATATGCCAATTGTTTCAATATTTCAACACGGTAATTTGTTTTGTACTCTTTATAAGCGAGTGCCCATATTTTAATAGCTTGAAGTAATTTGACTTCAGCATTATAATAATCACCGATGCTAACATATTTTGCACCTGCAGAATTCATAGATT
>JBDRPR010000364.1:0-12364 GCA_043826845.1 Bacteroidota bacterium | reverse complement strand
CTGACCGTGCTTGACAATTTATTATCCATTACAAATGATAGTTCAGAATTGGCTTATGCTGAAAGATGGCGTTGTATTATGCAGATTGAACAGGATGTAAAAGCCGGTAATATTAATTTATCAGATATTCAGGATTATACAAGTAATTGTGCATTAATTGAAGGAATGGGTGCAAAATCATTAATTCTATCAAATAAAGAAACCAGTAATGGTAATGAATTAATCGCTATAAAAGTTATTCCAAATCCTGTAAAATCACAATCAGAAATAATTGTATCTTTGCCTGAAGAAACCTCAGGAGTGATTGAAATAACTGATATACATGGAAGAAATATTAAATCATATTCTGTGATTGGTAACGCAAACATAATTGTTACTAACGATCAATTTCCAAAAGGAACTTATACAATAAAACTGATGCTAGGAGAAGGGCTGGTGAAGACGGCAAGAATGGTGATTCAGTAATCAATAGAATATTAATGATTATGAAGAAATTACTTAATTTGGTTTTTAAAGTAAATGTTGCAATTATTATATTAATTATTTCAATTTTCATTACAAATTATGCTGAATCCCAATGTGATGCATGGTGTTGGCAGAATCCATTACCGCAAGGGAATCATTTAAATTCAGTGTTTTTTGTCAATGCTGATACAGGTTTTGCGGTTGGAAATTCAGGAACAATTATAAAAACAATTAATGGAGGCACGAATTGGACAAAGCAGAACAGTAACACAACAAATGATTTAAAATCAGTTTTTTTTACTAGTCAGGATACAGGTTATGCGGTTGGTAGCAATGGAATTATCCTTAGAACTACTGATTGTGGTGAAAATTGGACTTCTCAACCATGTGGGATAAACGGGGATTTAAGTTCTGTTTATTTCCCCAACTCAATTATAGGTTATATAGCAGGGTATTGGGGCAACCTTAAAACAACAGATGGAGGAGAAAATTGGATAATTCAACAAAATAATAATAATTTTGATTATCGCTCTGTTTTTTTTATTACTGAAAGCATAGGCTACATAGTTGGGAATGTAAAAATAATGAAAACTACTAATGGTGGGTTAAATTGGATAAATACAAATACTCCAGGATATGGAGATAAATTTAATTCTGTATTTTTTAACAATGAAAATGTAGGGTATGTTGTAGGGGAGAGTAAGCGTATTAGAAGAACCTTAAATGGAGGGTCGAGTTGGTCAACTATAATAAGCCTTACTTATGATTTAAATTCTGTATATTTTAGTGATATGACGACCGGATTTGTAGTTGGAGATTCGGGAACAATAATGAAAACTGTTAGTAGTGGAAACACCTGGACAATACAATCAAGCGGAACCAATAAACAATTAAACTCAGTTTTTTGTGTAAATGATACCATATCATACATAGCCGGGGATTATGGGACCCTGCTGAAGACGACTGATGGTGGTAATAACTGGAATTCAATTGCACAGGGTACACATAACCGTATTAATGATATATGTAACCTAAATGACAGTATGTTGTGGGCTGTTGGCGATATGGGCACAATTTTAAAAACTACCAACGGGGGGCAATTGTGGGTAGAAGTGAATAGCGGTATAACAAATAACCTGAATTCGGTTTTTTTTATAAACGATTCAATAGGTTTTGCTACAGGCGAAGGGGGGATGTTATTGAAAACACCCAATGGAGGCAATTCATGGTATACAATTTCTACTAACACAAGCTATAATCTGAATACAGTATTCTTCAATGATGTCGACAATGGTTTTATTGCCGGTGAAGTTGGCAAAATTAAAAAAACTACTGACGGTGGTCAAAGTTGGCAGATAATCACAAGCGGAATTTTCACCGACATTAATGAAATATTATTTACAAGTCAGGATACGGGCTATCTTGTGAGCAATAACAGCGGTATTTGGGGTGGATATAACGGAGCATTACTAAAAACAACTGATGGGGGACAAAATTGGCAGCCTTTAATTGTTACTACATTTCATTATAAATCTGTTTGTTTTACCGGCAGCCAGACTGGATATGCTGCAGGCAGTGATGGGTCAGTTATAAAAACCGAAAACGGAGGACAAAACTGGCAGTCATTAAATACAAATATTTCCATTACCCTGAATAAAATTCACTTTATAAATCAGCAAACAGGATTTGCTGTTGGGGATAATGGTACAGTAATAAAAACTACAGATGCAGGTATTTCATGGGACACTCTGATCTCTGTAACAAATTATCAGCTAAATTCACTTGTTTTAACTGACAGTTTGACCGGATATTTTGTTGGAGATAATGGAACTATAATGAAAACAGTAAACGGTGGAAATGCTTTAAAACTGGATACCATTTCAATTGGAAATGTAAGCATCAATGGAGGGAACGATGGTTTTATCAATCTGGATATTTACGGAGGAGTTCAACCATATAACATATTATGGTCAGATAATTCTACTATACTTGACAGGTACAATTTAACGACAGGAGCATATAGTGTTACAGTAATTGATGCACTTGGCTGTAAGTTATCAAAAGAATTTATTATTTCAGAACCCAGCCTTCTTGAAGAACAAATAAAACAAGAAGGGATAATCATATATCCCAATCCGAATAATGGTGTTTTTGAATTGGTTATATATTCAGAAACCAATGAAGACATTACAGTAAAAGTATATAATATCTATGGCCAACTAGTTCTGCAAAAGGAATATGCAAAGAATGGTGACGAGTTAAAAGACAGAATTAATATACCCGGTTATTCAAGAGGAATATATAATGTTATTGTGATTACAAGGGATGAGGTATTTAACACTAAAATAATAATTAAGTGAACAACTCTGGGCAATTAACTTGGAGTAGGAAGTTGTGAAAACATTACATTAAAAAATCGCATTATATTGAATTTTTGTTTTGCTATTTCAATTTTTATTTTTTTGAAAGCATCAAATAAATTTTTAAAAAAGGGCGAGATAAATTCAAATATATTTTGAAGAATTAAGGATAACTAATAATTATCATTCATTGAAGTAGTGGGCAGTTCTATTCTGAATCATGTAGTCAATTTGACTGGATTTTATACTCCGGATAAATGAAAAAAAACGGAATTATTTATTCTTTAGATTCTGTCTGTAATTTTTTTACAGTAATTGAAATTTCATCTTTTGTCTTATTATAATTGACTGATAAAACATCTCCCTTGTTCATTTTTGTTTGAATAATCGTTTCAGCCATAGGATCTTCGAGATATTTTTGAATTGCTCTTTTTAATGGTCTTGCACCAAATTTAGGATCCCAACCTTTTTCACAGATATAATCCTTGGCAGAAGGCGATATTTTTAGTTTGTATCCCAGTTCTTCAACGCGCTTATAAAAACTTTTAAGCTCTATATCAATAATCTCAAAAATATGCTTTTTCGTAAGTGAATTAAAAATAATTACATCATCAATTCTGTTAAGAAATTCAGGAGCAAAAGTCTTTTTTAATGCATTATGAATAATGCTGTTGGCATACGCTTTTTCTCCATCTGCTTTTGCACTTGAATCAAACCCTATTCCTTTGCCGAATTCAGAAAGTTGACGTGTTCCTATATTTGAAGTCATTATTAATATTGTATTTCTGAAATCAATTCTTCTGCCGAGACTATCAGTAAGTCTTCCTTCATCAAGAACCTGCAATAAGATATTGAATACATCGGGGTGGGCTTTTTCAATTTCATCGAGTAAAACAACAGAATATGGTTTTCTCCTGACTTTTTCAGACAATTGACCACCTTCTTCATAGCCCACATATCCGGGAGGAGCACCAACAAGTCTTGATACAGCAAATTTTTCCATATATTCACTCATATCAATTCTGATCAGGCTGTCAATTCTGTCGAATAGATATTCAGCAAGAACTTTTGCCAACTGAGTTTTTCCAACTCCGGTAGGACCCAAAAAGATAAAAGTTCCTATTGGTTTATTAGGATCTTTAAGGCCTGCTCGGTTTCTTTGTATTGCTTTAACAATTTGCTTTAACGCTTCATCCTGTCCAACAATGCTTCCTCTTAATTCCTCATTCATTTTTACTAACTTGGATGTTTCTGCTTCAGCTATTCTTTTTACTGGTACACCTGTCATCATTGCTACGACTTCAGCAACATTTTCTTCGGTAACAGTTTCACGATGTTTTATCAATTCCTTTTCCCACACATTTTTTTCATTTTCAATCTTTTCCAAAACATCTTTTTCTTTATCACGGTAACTTGCAGCTTCTTCAAATTTCTGATTTTTAACAGCAATAACTTTTTTACTTCGAATTACTTCAAGTGATTCTTCCAGTTCAATTATTTTTTTTGGAACATGAATGTTTGAAATATGTACACGAGACCCCGCTTCATCAAGTGCGTCTATTGATTTATCAGGCAGATGTCTGTCGCTAATGTATCTCAAGGGTAATTTTACACAAGCCTCAAGAGCTTCATCTGTATAAACAACATTATGATGATCTTCATATCTTTCTTTTATTTTCTTTAAAATTTCAAGAGTTTCTTCCGGAGTAGTTGGATCTACCATAACTTTTTGGAATCTTCTTTCGAGGGCTCCGTCTTTTTCGATATGTTGCCGGTATTCATCCAGAGTAGTTGCTCCAATACACTGAATTTCACCTCTGGCAAGAGCAGGTTTCAGCATATTTGCTGCATCAAGTGAACCTGAAGCTCCGCCTGCACCAACAATTGTATGAATTTCATCAATAAATAGAATGATATCATCAGATTTTGAAAGTTCATTTAGAATAGCTTTCATACGTTCTTCAAATTGTCCACGGTATTTAGTTCCTGCGACAATAGAAGCCAGATCAAGAGTAATAACTCTTTTTCCAAATAACACTCTGGAAACCTTTTTTTGAATAATTCTGATAGCAAGACCTTCAACTATCGCTGATTTTCCGACACCAGGCTCACCTATAAGAACAGGGTTGTTTTTTTTACGTCTGCTGAGAATCTGAGCAAGTCTTTCAATCTCAACTTCACGACCAACTATTGGATCAAGTCTGTTTTCTTCAACTGCTTTAGTAAGATCAATTCCAAAATTATCCAATACAGGAGTTTCAGATCCGGATTTATTTGGTTGGGCTGATCCTTGTCCGCCACCATACGAAGATGATTTATCATCACTTTCATCACCAAACATATCCGATTTGGCAGTAGGTTTGAATTTATTAAGTTGCATTTTTACCTGATTATAATCAATATGATAAGTTGAAAATAATTGAGAAACATGATTACCCTGATCTTTAAGTATTGCGAGCAATAAATGGCCGGTATCAACTGTTTCTGATTTAAAATGTTTTAATTCAAGATTTACAAGTCTTAAAATTCTTTCTGTAGATTTTAGCAAGGGAATATAATCTGAATCAGACAATTTGATTTCTTCATCAGATCTGATTTTTTTCTCAATCTCCTTTTTCAACTCATACAGATTCATCCCTAAGGCATTCAATACTTCTATTGCCAGTCCTTCTCCATCGCGTAATATACCAAGAAATAAGTGCTCAGGTCCGATATAATTATTAGATAATCTTACAGCCTCTTCTTTGCTATAAGATAATACCTCTTTAACTCTTTGAGAATAATTCGCATCCATAGTCAGAATATCAAATATTAGTATTATCAAAATTATTATGCAAAGGTAATCAATTAACATTAAATCATTTCATTTATAAACACAAATCTGTTAATAATTATAAGAATTTTAACATTATTTGTTAACAGAATTTTGACTACTTTTAGATTCCTTTTCCAGGTGCATCCGCACTAGTGTTAAGTTGTTGATTGTGTAATAATAAAGAACGATTTTATGATTGATGGAGAAAAAATAATTAAGATTAATATTGAAGACGAAATGAAATCAGCCTACATTGATTATTCAATGTCGGTTATAGTTTCAAGAGCATTGCCTGATGTAAGAGATGGATTGAAACCTGTGCACAGGCGTGTTTTATATGGTATGCGTGAATTAGGCGTGTTTTCAAATAAAACCTATAAAAAATCTGCAAGAATAGTAGGTGAAGTTTTGGGAAAATATCATCCACACGGAGATACTTCTGTTTATGATGCAATGGTCAGAATGGCTCAGGAATGGTCTTTGAGATATCCATTGGTTGATGGTCAGGGAAATTTCGGTTCAGTTGACGGAGATCCTCCTGCTGCAATGAGATATACAGAAGCCAAATTGAAAAAAATTGCTGAAGATATTCTAATTGATATTGAAAAAGATACAGTTGATTATCAGTTAAATTTTGACGACACACTTGAAGAACCTGTAGTTCTTCCAACCCGTGTCCCAAATCTTCTGATAAACGGTGCATCAGGTATTGCAGTTGGTATGGCTACCAATATGCCACCTCACAATTTAACAGAAATTGTAAATGCTTCTATTGCATTGATAAATAACAGGGAAATTACTATTAATGAGTTATTGCAATATGTTAAAGCTCCTGATTTTCCAACAGGTGGAACTATTTATGGTTATCAGGGAGTACGTGATGCATTTGAAACAGGCAGAGGAAGAATAGTAATCAGGTCAAAGACTGATATTGAAATCACACCTACCGGCAGAGAAAAGATCGTTATCACTGAAATACCATATATGGTTAATAAAGCTGAAATGATCAGAAAAATCGGCGAGTTGATCAATGATAAAAAAATTGAAGGAATCTCTTATATTAATGATGAATCCGACAGGGAAGGTACCCGTATTGTAATTATTCTGAAAAAAGAAGCATCAGCCAATGTGGTATTAAATACTCTATTCAAATTTACTCAGCTTCAGTCATCTTTTAGTGTTAACAATATCACATTGGTCAAAGGAAGACCGATGTTATTGAATTTAAAAGATCTTATTTCCTATTTTATTGATTTCAGACATGAAGTTGTAATTAGAAGAACAAAATTTGAATTGGATCAGGCTGAAAAAAGAGCACATATCCTTGAAGGATTGATTATTGCAAGCGATAATATTGATGAAGTTATTAAAATTATCCGCGGATCAAAAAATCCTGATGAAGCCAGAGAATCCTTAATGATTCGATTCAAATTAAGTGAAATTCAATCCCGTGCAATTGTAGATATGAGGCTTCGACAACTTACAGGATTGGAGCAAGACAAACTTAGAGCTGAATATGATGAACTTCTAAAAACAATTGAGTATCTGAAGTCTATTCTGCTTGATGAAAATATGAGAATACAAATCATTATAAAAGAATTAAATGAAATAAAAGATAAATACGGTGATGAGAGAAGAACAGATATTGTCCAGACTGCCGAAGATTTTAATCCTGAAGATTTTTATGCTGATGATGAAATGGTAATTACAATATCCCGCCTAGGATACATAAAACGCACTCCATTAACTGAATATAAAATACAGAATAGGGGAGGAGTTGGTTCAAAAGGAAGTATTGCAAGAGATGAAGACTTTCTTGAGCATATGTTCGTTGCTTCAATGCACAATACTTTATTGTTGTTTACTGCTAATGGAAAATGCTACTGGCTGAAAGTATATGATGTACCTGAAGGATCAAAGGTTTCTAAAGGAAGAGCAATTCAAAATATCTTAAATATTGAATCTGGAGATGAAGTAAAAGCATACATAAACGTTAAAACTCTACTTGATTCGGAATATATTAATAATAACTATATCGTTTTATGTACAAAGCGTGGTATTATAAAGAAAACATCTCTTGAAGCATATTCGAGACCAAGACAAAATGGTGTGAATGCAATAACTGTGAGAGATGGTGATACCTTACTGGAAGCAAAAATGACAAATGGTGCCAATGAAGTACTACTTGCTGTAAAATCAGGCAGAGCTATAAGATTCAATGAGTCTAAAGTCAGACCTATGGGCAGAACTGCATCAGGTGTCAAAGGAATAACTCTTGATAAAGAAAAAAATGAAGTTATTGGTATGATTTGCATTGAGGATATATCTGAAAATATTCTTGTTGTTTCAGAAAAAGGTTATGGAAAGCGATCTGCTCTTGAAGATTACAGAGTAACAAACAGAGGAGGAAAAGGTGTCAAAACTATTAATGTTACTGAAAAAACCGGCGACCTGATAGCTATAAAGAATGTTACGGATGCTGATGATCTTATGATTATTAATAAATCCGGTTTGACAATACGTTTGGGAGTTTCTACGTTAAGAATTATGGGTCGTGCAACTCAGGGTGTAAGACTGATAAATCTAAGAAATGGAGATTCTATCGCGGCTGTTGCCAAAGTTCCTAAAAACGTTGATGAAGTTGAAATAGAATCTGAAACTGAACCAAACAATGATATTGAAGAAATGAATTCGGAGGAAAACCTTAATTAAACTTTTTATAATTAAATAAACCTATTATTTTTGAAAATTCAAAATGGCAAATTTTTTGAGAGGATAAAAATATAAAATATTTTAAAATAGTAAATTATGAAAAAAGTAACATTGGTTTTAATTCTTTTTATTTTCGTTAATCTATTAATAAATGCTCAACCTGCAAAAAGGGCAAGTTGTTATAATTATTTGAAATTTGGAGAATTAGACAAAGCAAAACAGGCATGTGATGAATGTATAGAAAATGACAAAACTAAATCTGATGCTTTGGCATGGTGGTACAGAGGACAAGTTTATCAGGCAATTTATGTTTCTCAGGATGCAAATTATAAAAAACTTGATCCTAATGCAGCTGACGTGGCATTTTTTTCCTATAAAAAAGCTTTATTGTATAATTTTAAAGATCCTGCATATCATTCATTGGAATTTGATAATAAAAATAAACCTGAGGATAAGATGCAATTCGCTAAACTTTTAAACGACCAAAGCACAAAATATACTTCTTCTGAACTTTTTGTCGACATAATAATGGAACGTTATCCATTTCTGGCTAATATTTTGGTTAATCAGGGTGTAAAACAATATAAGGATTTGCAAGATTATCCAAAAGCTTTGAAATCATTTGAAAACAGTTTATTTGTAAGCCAAATGAGTGGGAAAATTGATACTCCAATCGTTTATTATGCCGCACTTGCTGCAGAAAAATCAAATGACCTGAATACTGCAAAAGAGTATTATCAGATATTGACAAAACTTGGTTATGGTGCAGATAATAAAGAAAAAGCAACTATTTATTACTTGTATGCAAATATATATCTTCAGCAAAAAGATACTGCTAACTACATTAAAACCCTTAATAAAGGAATTGATAAATATCCTGATGAACCTTTGTTACTGGCTCAAAAAATAAACTGGTACATTGATCAGGGCAAATCTCAGGAAGCCAAAGATATTATTATCAGGACAATTAAAACTGATCCGGAAAATAAATTATTGCATTTCAACCTGGGAACAATATATGAAGGAAAAAATAACAGGGACAGTGCAATAATATGTTATAAGAAATCTCTTGAAATTGATTCAAATTATCTTTCTGCAAATTATAACCTGGGTGCTTTATATAATAACTGGGCAAAGGATAAATATGACGCCCTGCAGGATTTACCGATAGGGAAAGAATATGATAATGCTATTAAAGATTATGATGAAACATTAAAAATGGCAAAACCATATCTCGAAAAAGCATTTGAACTTGATCCCGAAGATCTGTCCACAATCCAGTCGCTGAAAATTATTTATTATAAAACAGGTGAGACTGATAAGTATAATAAAATGAATGAATTGTTGAAATCAAAAACAAAATAGCAACAGAAGAAAAATTAAAAAAGGGAGATTTCATTATTGATTTCTCCTTTTTTTGTATGTATTTTGCAAGTCCATTTTCTAAACAAAAAAAATATGAGAAAGATATTTTTGGTTATTCTATTTTTTGCAATAATTCAATTTGCTGTTTCGCAGGATGATTATGCCAACATTCTTAATTTAATGAAGAATGGAGAATTAAAACAGGCAAAGGAGCTAGTAGATAAATTAACAACTAAGGATCAGGGAAATTCAAAAATTTGGCTCCATCGTGGTGCAGTATATCAAACATTGTATGAGTCTGAAAACCCTGAATTTAAAGCTTTGCATAATGATCCGTTAAATGAATCTTATTATTCATTTAAAAAATCAATGGAACTGGATTTAACAAATGAATATCTACAAATTAATTTGAAAAGTCTGGGAATTTTATCAAATCTGTTTGTAAAAAAGGGTATTGATGAATTTAATGCAGGTGATTTCAAAGAAGCTTTTAGAAGTTTTGAAAACAATATTGAAATTAACGAACGACCTGCGATAATGCTTTTAGATACTATAATTTATTATAATGCAGCAATTTCTGCCGAAAAAATCGGAAAATATGATAAAGCAGAATATTATCTGAAGAAGCTGATAGTTTTTAAATATAATTCACCGCAAATGTATCTGGATCTTGCAGGTGTTTATAAAAAACAAAATGATCTTGTAAAATATAAAAGCACATTAAATGACGGTATTGCTGCATGTCCCGGTGAAAACATCGGGCTGATAAGTGAGTTTATTAATTACTACCTATCAATCGGGAATATTGAAAAAACACTTGAATATATAGAAGAAGGTATAAAAATTGAACCTGAGAATCCTGATTTCTATTTCATAAGAGGAAGTATTTCAGACCAAAAGGGAGAAACAGAAAAAGCCAGAAAAGATTATTTCCTTACTATTGAAAAAGAACCTGAACACATTGATGCTTTATATAACTTGGGTGCTATTTATTTCAACGAAGGGCTTACTACAGAGAAAAATGCCATGTCAAAAGCTGATAAAAAAAATGCTGAAGAAAAATACTTCGAGGCGATTAAGTATTTTGAAAAAGTGCACAATATTGACAATTCTGATTCGCAGACAATTAAACTATTAATTCAATTATACAGCACTACTTCTCAGGAAAATAAAAAGACAGAAATGGAAAAGAAATTTTTAAATTTGAATAATTAAGCATAAACCTTCATTTTTTTTAATAATAATTTTTTTCTACTTTTGATAAGCAAAACAATAACTTACATTATGAGATTGATGCTATTTTCTGCGCTTTTAATAATTCCTGTTTTAATTTTTTCTCAGAATGAAAAACGGACTGCAGCTTGGGACGCATATAAATCAGGTAATCTTGATTTAGCCAAACAGTTAATCGAAGAAACTTGTTTTCAATCTGAAACAAAAGATCATCCAAAAACATGGTATTTTAAAGGATTAATATATTTAGAAATTGAGAAGAAAAAAACTCAACCGCTTGATTACCGGCCTGCAGAAATAGCCCTTCAAGCTATTCTTAAAAGTAAATCATTAGATGAAAACAGCTTATTTGTTAATGAGAATTTAAATGAACTTTTAACATTAGGCACTATTTTTCTGAACAGTGGTTCTGCTTATTATAATGATGCTATGCAAAAAGATGATCCTGTAATATTTAAAAAATCTTTGTCAGAATTTGACGATTTTTTTACTGTTATGAAAAATCTTGGAAATGACAGCGTCCAAATTACTAATTTGTTGGAAGATCATAAAATGCCATATACAGATATTCTGGTTTTTGCCGGATATGCTGCTTATAAATCAAAAAATATAAATAAATCAAAATATTATTATTCAAGATTAATATCATACCCACAGGAAAAACTGGATTATGATAAAGCTAGTGTTCCTTATGCATTTATTACTTATTGCAAAATTTTAGGTGAAGAAAATAATCATGCAGAAGCTGTTGAAGTTATTGATAAAGCTATTAGAATATGGCCTGATAATAAAAATTTGGCAGTAAGTGAATTAAAAATATATCAGGATGCTGGAAAAATCGAAAATCTGGTTGAAAAATATGAAAAAGCTGTTGTTAATGACCCGAAAAATGCCAATTTAATGGCAGCTCTGGCAGCAAAATATGATATGATATTTTCAGGCTATTTTAAAAACGGAGATAACACAAATGCTGAAAAATTTCGAAATGAAGCTATAGAAACATATAAACGCGCAATTAATCTTAATCCTGAGGATAAAAAACTATTGTTTGACCTGAATTATAATTTAGGAGTTCTTTATTACAATCCTGCAGTAGAATTATATAATACATCTCTTGACTTCAAAGGGGCAGAAGTTAGAAAACCCTACAAAGACAAATATGATCCTATGTTTAATAATGCAATTCTTGCTTTTGAACAAGCCTATAAATTGAATAGTATTGATAAACAATTAATTGATATGATGACGCGGGTATATCTCATTCTCGAGAATGTTGACAAGGCATTGGAAATGAAAGAAATTTATAAAAGTCTTGAATAATAAGTTTATTTAAATTATATAAAGTTATTATGAATCTTAAAAGTAATATTTTTATTCTGTTAATGTTTTTTGTCGGATTATCATCCGCACAGGA
>JBDRPR010000363.1:0-12462 GCA_043826845.1 Bacteroidota bacterium | reverse complement strand
TTTTAATAGAGTTTATTATTTATCTGTGGTTATAATATTTATTATTTTAGTATTTACCTTATTATCTTTTGTTATTTTAATAAAATACATACTGCTGTTTAGTCCTGATAAATCAATATGTTCGCATAAGTTACAATTATTAATATTTATTATTTCTTCACCGGCAATACTGTAAATTTGAATATCTGCTCCTGAAATTCCCGAAACATAAAATATTCCTTCAGAAGGATTTGGGTAAATATCTATAATTGAGTTCGATTCATTAATATTGTTTACTCCTGTAGAACACATTTCTAAAGTGTCAACAGTAAAGTCAGAAATCGTATAGTTATTGTTCCAACCTTGTAAAGTTGCATCTAAAAAAATTGTATATTCAGCAGCAATCATATACTGTATTGAAGGGTTTATTGCAAATACTGTTGTCGGAGGAAGTCCTTCAAATGTCCAATAGAATTGACTTTCCTGAGTACAATTATATTTGGCTGAACTGTACATACGGTTACAATATACAGAAGTATCAGCAATAGAAAAATCAACTGTTTCCCAATCATTTGAAAGACATTCCGGGCTCATAATTATATCAACATCTGCATCATATTCAACAAATGGTTCATATAAAAGATCTGCATTAAAGAGCAATCCTAATGCAGGGTCATTGCTTCTGAACCATGTTCCGTTCCAAAGCATATTTGCCAGATATTCTCCATTTCCATCCAAATAAGGATAATTATAGTTGTTTGTAAATAATAGAGTTACTGAATCGGTTGGATTTTTTACTAATATAACAAAAGGCTGATCAACTGTTACAGGGGGGGAAAACAAAGCTGTTTTTTTAAAAGGTTCGATTTCGCTAATTGTTCCGCCTGTCCAAGCCGTAGTATTTATCCCGTAATGATTTGTATCAAGAGTGATAGTTGTACTTGCAAGGGCACTTCCTGTAATCATGGAATCGGTATTGACAAGATATATTTCTGCAATAACATCAACTGGTGCTGTTGTATCAGAAACAGCGTAAAAATTAAAACCTGAAATTGTTATTTCTACAGGGGCATCGAAATATTGCGCCCATGCATTAATGCTGAAACTGCTTGAATAATTAGTCACTATTTGCGCACTTGTTGTTTTTGCATGTGAAAATTCAAGTGTGTCTGTAATTATTGTACTTTGAGCAATTAAGCCATTTGTAATATACAATATAGCGATAAATAATAAGATTTTTTTTAACATATTTTTGCGTATTATTATGAATTTGTAAATTATTATACCACAAGTACGAGAGTAATTATCGTTGATACAAATTTATATTGTTCGAATTCAGGAATTCGGTCAAATTTGTAGATTAGATATATAATCCGAGATAATTGACTTTCCCTAAAATCAACAATATTTCAAAATTTCAGACTGACAAGAATTATTCTATATGAATCTTTTGGGAAATTTTATAGTTGACATTGCTGATATTTAAAATATAAATACCCGTATTAATATCATTAAGATTTATTTCCATTATAGAATTATCAATAATTAATGACTTTATTTTGTGTCCTGTTAAATCGTACATACAAATAGTAGAATTTTCTGCATTTTCGACATATAGTATTCCATTTGTCGGATTCGGATAAATTTTCAGAGTTGAAGATAAAGCATCATGTTCATTGATTTTAACAGCATTATCAATATAAACAGAATCAATTGCAGTGCATCCGTTTGCATCAGTAACAGTAACATAATAAATGCCTTCACCAAGGTAGTATATATCTTCAGTTGTTGCACCATTAGACCAATAATAAGTATATTGTGGAGTACCTCCAGCAACACTAAGGTCTGCTTCCCCATCGTTACTGATTAATACATTTGTGCCTGAAATACCTGTTATTAGCTGGTCGGGTTCTGTAATTGTTTCAGACATTATTTTTGTACATCCGTTCATATCAGTAATTGTTACAGTGTATGAATTAGCACTTAGCCCGCTAATATCACCTGTTGTTTGTGATGTATTAGTCCATGAATAAGTAAAAGGAGAAGCACTTCCATTAGCTGTAGTATAAATAGCACCATCATTGCCTCCATAACAATTGACATTAGTCGAATAATCAATATTAAAAGCAAGAGGTTGATAATTATTGACAACAACCTGAAAAAGTTCATTAATATATGTTTCTACATCAGCATTTTGGTCATTACAAAGAATTGCAATACTAATACCCCAGTCAGGATCGTACAAAAATCTTGAAGCATATCCCTGGATACATCCATTATGTCCCCAAACTGTTTTTCCGGCTTTTACTGCCTGTGTGCATCCTAATCCATAATTATTAGAATTAAAATCAGTCATTTCATTAATTGATGTTTGACTTATTATTTGTCCGGTAAATATAGCCTGTGCATATTTTGCAAGGTCTTCAGCAGTAGTAACCAAATAACCTGCAGAAGATGCAAGACTAAAAAATGAATTATATGAACTTAATGAATAATCTGACCATTGCCATGTATATTGGTTAAAATACCAGCCATGAGCGAAATTATATGAAGAGGGAATTGTTTCCCAGGCTCCTGAAAATATATTATTAAGATTTAATGGTGTGAATATATAATTATTATAAGCAGTATAAAGATCATAACCAGTCACATTTTCTATTATCATACCTGCCAGATAAAAGTTCGTGTTACAATATGCCCAACTTGTTCCCGGAGAAAATTGTGGGGATCCGACAGAGCTAAGTACATCGCTGTTAGTAAACAGATATGTTCTATATTGATTTGCATATTGTATAATGTTTTGATTACTGGTATAATCAGCCAGACCGGAAGTATGATTTAATAACTGACGAATAGTAATCGCACCATTTATATTTGTATAGCCTGAAACATTAATATAATTACTGATTGGTTCATCAATGTCAAGCAACCCGTTTTCAGCCAGTTTTAACATGATGGTAGCGGTAAAATTTTTCGTGCAACTACCCATACCGAAAAGCATATCGGAATTAATATTTTCTGAACTTGTTGATATACCATCAACGCCTTTCCATATCCCATTGTCGCAAGGTATTATCACGCATGCTGATATGCCTCTGCTAACATTAAAACTCTCTAATTTAATTTGTAATTGTTGTGCAAGATTTGTCTCAAATTTTTGAGCTGATAAATTCGATAATCCAAATAAAATCGCAAATAATAAATAATTCATTTTTCTCATAATAATTTTTGTTAGTAATATTCTCAACTATAATTAAAATAGATATCAATCTATTATAAATATTTTCATTGAATGTGTTTCATGTCCATTATATATTTTTAAAATATAAATGCCATTTTGGAAATTGTTTACATCCACATTAGTTCTTCTGTTTATTAATTCAACTTCTTTTATGTTCTGACAATTGGTATTATATATTATTAATTTTGCATCAGAAGGATTATCTGTCATAAGATCAATGCATAATGTTTTGTTAAATAAATAACTAAAAGGGACAGGATTATTCATCAGAGTTTCTATTCCTGTAGTCCCAATATCTCCGGCAAGTATTGCCTGGTCATGAGAACTTTCAAAAGCGTAGTCTTTTAAGGTGATACTTGAACCTGAAATTGCAACATCCAATCTTGCCCAGCCATAATACCACTGTCCGCTTATATTAATTCTTAATCCTAAATATTTATCAGTTACTTCTGACCAATTTCCTGGGCCACTGGTTTGAGCCAGGTAATTATAACTAAACACATTCCATGTTGTCAGAGAACTGCTGATTGTATCATTAAAGTTTATGACTAAGGGGGCAATATCACTTAATCCCTGGTTGTTATTAAATGATGAAATTTCAGCCATATGGTCTGTTCCATAAGACAATTGTAAAAACTCATAATCGTTTGTACCGTCATTGTTTATATCTAATACATAGCTGTAAGTATTTTTGATTACAGCATCAGGGTCAACATCTGTATAAATTATCTGACTGTTGACATTTAAATGTCCTATTATTGTCAGAAAGCCAATAATCGAAAATAATCTCATTTTTTTTAAATTTTTCATCTTTCCTGTTTTTTAATATTTATAAAATTGTTTAATGGATATTTTGTCATCTGATTTTACATTAAGAAAATACATTCCACTGCTATAATCTGAAATATCAATTTTGAGGGATAAATTTGCTGGAGTATATTTTTTTGAAAAAATTCTTTTTCCATCAACACTTATTATTTCAAGAAATAATTCTTTATCAAATAATTCATTAAAATTTATGTTAATGTATTTCTCAGCTGGGTTTGGAAATACAGAATAAAAATCAGGATCACTTTTATTGTTTTTCTTTATTCTCAGGGATTCAGGTGTATATTTTGAAACACCTTGATTTGTACCTATCCATATATTGCCGTGGCTATCTTCAAAAATTGCTTGTGTTCCATTTTCTACAAGACCTTCTGCTGTTGTATAAGTTGTCCAGTTTGTTCCGTTAAATTCACTTACTCCTCCGTTATTATTATACCAATCATAATATGATGCAAACCAGAGATTATTATTCTCATCTTCTATTATTGCTCTGACATCATTCCCAATTAAGCCACTTGTTGTTGTATAGTTTGTCCATGTTGAACCATTAAACATGCTAATTCCATTGTAAGTACCAAACCAGATATTATTATTACTATCCTGAAAAATTTTCCAAACAGTATTATTTGCCAGTCCATTACTTGTTGTGTACGTGGTCCATAATGAATCAGAAATATTAAATTTGCTAACTCCGTATCCTTGAGTTGCCG
Source organism: Bacteroidota bacterium (assembly GCA_043826845.1). Lineage (GTDB taxonomy): Bacteria > Bacteroidota > Bacteroidia > Bacteroidales > CAYTAU01 > JBDRPR01. The sequence goes on along the minus strand of JBDRPR010000363.1, from coordinate 7,704 downwards.
CCCACATATTACCCTGTTTATCAACAATAACAGATCTTATCCAGTAATCAACAAGACCACTATTTTGAGTGTTCCATGTATTCCAATTAACACCATCAAAGATAGTTACACCCGCAGAAGTGCCGATCCAAATATTACTTATTGAATCTTCAAAAAATGAATAAACATACGCTCCAAGGCCAACATTTGAGAAATAAGTTGTCCATGTTGAACCATCGTATTTGCTGGCACCGCTGCCAAATGTTCCAAACCATATATTCTCATGACTGTCTTTAAAGATTGACAATACTTCATTGAAAGCCAATCCGTCAACAGTAGTATATGTTGTCCAGTCTGAGCCATCATATTTGCTGACTCCATTTAATGTTCCGAACCATATATTCCCTGAATTATCTTCGCAAATGGCCTTTACACAGTTGTCCGCCAATCCGTCATTGGTTGTATAATTTGTCCATGTACCTTGTGCATTAAGGTTAATAAAATGAATTACTGCCAGGACGATCAATAAAGAATATTTTTTCATTTTCATCTGTTTGTTTTCATATATTTATCTTACAATTGTAACACTCCCTGATTTTTCATGAGTTATACCATTCAAATCGTTATAAATACATAACCATGCATAAGAACCAATCTGGACTATATCATTTCCTCCTTTGGCACGACCATCCCATCCTCTTTTTATATCATCACTTTCAAAAATTGGTTCTCCCCAGCGGTCATAAATTATTAGTTTAAAATTATTATTATCTATTCCATTTCCAAATACATAGAAAATATCGTTTATGCCGTCATAGTCAGGGCTAAAAGCAGTTGGTCCATAAAAGGTAAATTCATCTTTTATTATAACAGTGTTATATACTGTGTCTTTGCATCCATTTTGTGAAACTGCAATTAGTTCGACAAAATAGCTTCCGATATGCTGATAATAATGGTCAGGATTTATATATGTAGAATAATTGTCGTCACCAAAATTCCATAAATATTCTGTTGTTCCGGTAGTCAGATTAGAAAAATCTATTAATGGCTTTATTATACTGACTACCTCTGGATTAGCTATAAATGCAGCATCAGGTACAGGATAAACTGTTATCATATTTTCTATTGTCAGTGAATTTGAACAGCCATGTACACTTGTAACTGTATATGTAATATCATAAACTCCTTCATCTTCAAAGACATGAATCGGATAATGCGCAAATGATAAATTAACATTGTTAATATCATCAAAATTCCACACACAGCTGCACCCTTCACAATCATCGAGCGCATTAAAAGTTATTTCAAGAGGTTGACAACCTTTGACAATATCAGAATTAAATGAAACCGGAGGTAAAGGATAGTTGTAAAGTGTGATAGTATCACTTGCCTCATTATTACATTGATCTTGTATTGTAAGTAGGTATGTTTGCCCATTTGTTGGATAAACTGTTATCGGCAATGAGGATAATTGCCCATCAATATACAATTGATAAGGTGCGCCAATTCCACCCTGGTAAGCAGCTGTTAAAAAAACAGGATCACCCGGACATACACTCTCATGATTGGCAAATGCTTGTATTTGTAGTGGTAAAGGTGCAAATACTGTAATATTATTTGTCGTTGTACAATTATTTGCATCTGTTACGGTTACTGTGTAAATAGTAGTCTGACTTGGAGATACTGATATACTGGATGTTGTTTCATTTGTACTCCATAGGTAAGAATATCCAGGGACTCCTCCTGTTGCAGATACAGATATTGTTTCTTCATTATTTAAACACATATAAAAATCATTTGGCAGTGATGCATACATTTCCTCGGGTTGAGTTATTTCAACACTTTCAACGATTGTGCAGTTATTATTGTCAATTACTGTCACTATGTAGTTGCCTGCTTGCACATTACTTATACTCTGTGCGATATCCCCTGTGTTCCAGCTGTATGTGTAATTTGGGGTTCCCCCTGTTACTTCTGCATTTATACTTGCACTATAATCCCCATAACACGATAGGTTTGTTGTTGCCAGAGTAACCTCAAGTGGTTGTCCTACTCCTGTTATTGTTGCACTATTTGTTGCTGTACAGTTATTAATATCAGTAATAGTTACAGTATAAATTCCGGATGTAAGATTATTCAAGCCCTGAGTTATTGCTCCATTGCTCCAATTGTATGTATATGGTAAAGAGCCACCATTTATTGACAAATCAATCTGTCCATTTGTGTCGCCATAGCATAGTATGTTTGCAGATGTAATATTTGTCGTGATTTGTACTGGTTGCGTTATTGAAAAAAATTCAATTGATGTACAATTATTATCATCAGTTACAGTAACTGTATATATTCCAGCTTCTAAATCTGATAAATCTTCAGTTAGTTCAAAATTATTCCAACTGTATGTGTAATTAGGTATTCCTCCCGTTGTTGAAATATCTATTGAACCATCACCTGATTGGTAACACGAAAGATTTATTGCCGTACCGGTAATTAGTAATTCAGATGGTTCATTTAAAACAATATTAATAATTGATACACACGATATTGAATCAGTAATTGTTACCGTATATGTGTCAGCATTCAGACTGGAAATATCTTCTGTAATTGCACTATTACTCCAGACAAAATCATAGGGAGGAAATCCTGAAGTAACTGTTAAATCTATTGCACCATCGTTTTCACCATTACAACTTACATTGGTAACAGTTGTATTTGTACCTATTATACCGATACAAATATTTACGCTATCAATACTTATACATCCTTCTGCATTAGTTACAGTTACAGAATATATTCCTGTTTGAATTACTGTCAGATTCTGGTTTGTTGAATTATCATTCCAGAGATACGTGCTTCCAACATTTCCTGCATCCAGCAAATAGCTTGTTATTCCCACGCAAAGATTTGTATCATTCCCAAGAAAAACATTTGGTGTGGGAATTACTGTTACTGTTGCAGTGTCAGACATTATATTCCCGTTACTGTCAGTAACAATAACAATGTAGTCTGTTGTTGTTATTGGAAAAACGGTATGTGGTCCTTCGGATGCAGATAAACCTCCTGTCCATATAAATGTATATGGTGGTACACCAAAATCAAAAGTTACTGATACCTGAGTTGTCTCACCTTCACAAATTGTTGTATCAGATGCATAAATATTACAATTTGTAGTATTAATTATTATTGTACCTGTCACAGAGCATCCATTAATATCAGTAACCGTAACAGTATAAGCTCCTGCATTAAGCCCTGTTACAGTTGCTGTGCCTGCTCCGCTTGACCATGCATAAGTGTAATAGGGGGTTCCTCCTGTTACTGCAATTGTTGCTGATCCGTTTGAAAGCCCACAAGTTGCATCTATGACTGAAGTAGTTGTTAATAAGGCAGGTGGTTCATTAATTGTGACCGATGAGATAGACAAACATCCATTACTATCGGTAACTGTTGTATTATATGTCCCTGCATTAAGTCCTGTTGCAGTTGCGGTTGTCTGAGTCGGAATAGTATTCCATTGATATGTGTACGGTGCAGTTCCTCCAGTAATGTTGACTTGAGCCCATCCGTCATTTAAACCATTACAACTTACATCACTGCTGCCTACAATAGAGGCAGTTCCACCACCAAGATCATTAATATTTACTGTTTCAACATTTGTACATCCGTTTCCATCTGTAATAGTTACTGTATAACTTCCCGAAATAATCCCTGTAATAGATGCTGTTGTTTGTGTATTGCTCCATAAATATAAATATGGTAATGTGCCTCCGCTTACCGTTACAGTAGCCGAACCATTTGATAGTCCACAATTTGCATCTATCGTTAATGTTGTTACTGATAAAGCAGGTGGTTCATTTATTGTAACTGATGTTGTTGATAAGCATCCATTATTATCAGTAACTGTAACATTATAAATTCCGGCACTCAATCCCGTGGAGGTTACTGCAGTTTGAACCGGAATAGTATTCCATTGGTAAGTGTATGGTGTTGTACCTCCGGTTGCTGTTACAGTGGCAGAGCCATTATTATATCCATAACAATTAACATCTGTACTGCCAGTAATTGTAACTGTTGGACCTCCTATATCATTAATATTTGCTGTTTCAACATCTGTACATCCGTTTCCATCTGTAATTGTTACTGTATAACTCCCTGAACTGATCCCTGTAATAGATACTGTTGTTTGTGTATTGCTCCATAAATATGAATATGGTAATGTACCTCCGCTTACGGTTACATTGGCTGAACCGTTTGAGAATCCACAAGTTGCATTTATTACTGAAGTAGTTGTTGATAAGGCAGTTGGTTCATTTATCGTGACTGATGTTGTTGACAAACATCCATTACTATCGGTAACCGTAACATTATATGTACCGGCACTCAGTCCTGTTGCAGTTGCAGTTGTTTGAACCGGAATAGTATTCCATTGGTATGTGTAAGGTGCAGTTCCTCCTGTAATGTTGACCTGAGCCCATCCGTCATTTAAACCGTTACAACTGACATTACTGCTGCCAGCAATAGAGGCAGTTCCACCACCAATATCATTAATATTTACTGTTTCAATATATGTACATCCGTTTCCATCAGTAATTGTCACAGTATAAATTCCTGAACTAATCCCTGTAATAGATGCTGTTGTTTGCGTATTACTCCATATATATAAATATGGCGTTGTTCCTCCACTTACAGTTACATTGGCTGAACCGTTTGAGAATCCACAAATTGCATCTGTAATGGAAGTAGTTGTTGACAAAGCAGTTGGTTCATTTATCGTAACTGATGTTGTTGACAAACATCCATTACTATCGGTAACCGTAGCATTATATGTACCGGCACTCAGTCCTGTTGCAGTTGCAGTTGTTTGAACCGGAATAGTATTCCATTGGTATGTGTAAGGTGCAGTTCCTCCTGTAATGTTGACCTGAGCCCATCCGTCATTTAAACCATTACAACTGACATTACTGCTGCCAGCAATAGAGGCAGTTCCACCACCAATATCATTAACAGTAACAGTATCGATAGCAATACAACCATTAAAATCAGTAACAGTTACAGTATATATACCTGCACTTATGCTATTAACAGTATTTGTTACAATGGGTGAATTATTTATTACTCCAGTTGACCATTCATATGTAAACCAGGGGATCGCAGTACCAGCTGTTATAAATACAGTAGCAGATCCATCAGAATTTCCACAATTTGAAGGGGATGATACAGAAGATGTAGTAAAGCCAGGAGTAAGTGTAATATTTATATTATCATAAACGGTATCACAGGTATGATAAACCATAACCGAGTAATTACCCGATGCAGTAACTGTTATTGAAGATGTTGTTTCTCCGGTTGACCATAAATAGTTCAATCCGGCATTTGTGCTAGCAGTAATTGTATAAGAGGATGAACAGACAGTAACATCAGGACCGAGGTCAAACGTGTCAAGAGGAACGGAAAATGCGAAATTAAATTTAAAAGAAGCTGCATCATTATTTGGCATAGTTAATCCTGTTGTGGCATCAATATAATAGCTTAATTTGTTTGAATATGCACCTGGGGTCACGGGATAATTAGAAGCTTGAGTACATTCTGTATGAAAAAGAACACCACTTTTGTTATATCTGCAATTTGATGCAGCATGGAAATGAGAACCCCCATTACCTGCCCCATAACCACCATTCATTAGTCCCCCAAAATAGCTTCCGTAAATTAAATTTGTGGCATCTTGCTGAAGCGCACATATATAAAGTCCTTTTAGACTTGTCTCATAGGCATCGGAAGTTAATGGAAATCCAGTTTCCATAGTTGAACCTGTAAAATAAATATTTTCGCAATAATCGACACCGAATGCAGTAGGATATAGTTCATTAGCTGCAAATGGATCAATGCTTGTCTGGCAGCCAATTTGAGTCGAAAAAAATGTTGATGACAGATTGGGACTGATTTTATGAATAAAATAATTTAATTGATTAGGACTTGAATATACTCCTGGTGTTGTAGGATATGAACCATCTGTAGAGCCAAGAATATAAGGGTTGTTAAATTCGTCTAACTGAATAAATTTTGCAAAATCCCAACCTGTTGTACCAAGAAATGAAGAATTAATTAAAGAGTTTGCATTTGAAGAAATATGGGCAACAAAACCATCATAATCCCCGCTAAATGTAGGATTAATCACACCACCAGTAGTTGGAAAATTAGTAGAAGCAGTACTTCCACATATATAAATATCTCCGGTACTTGCAACTATAATATCAGATACAAAATCAACATCACTGCCTCCAATGTAACTTGACCAGATTAATGAATTCAGGTTATTATTTAATTTAGAAATAAAACCTTCTTTTGTACCAAAAGCACCATTAGGATTAGGTTGAAAAACGCCTGGGGTAGTAGGTAAACCACCTGCAACCACCACTTCTGTCATACCACATATATAAATATTATTTGAGCCGTCGATGTAAATTGAGGCAGGTATATCTGATGGAGTAAGTTGATAACCGGCTTCCCTACCTCCTCCTCCAAAATAAGTTGATGCAAGCAGAGCAGATCCGTTTGAGCTTAACTTAGAGATGACGTAATCTATTGCTCCTGCGAAACTGCTTTGATAACAGCCTGCTGTCACAGGATAATCAGTACATTCACTTGTCCCTAATATAACCAGTTCGTCATTAGAATTTACAAACAAACTTAAAGGATAATCAATGCCAAAAGAACTGGAACTCGTTATACCGGTTGTTTGACCTCCCAGATAAGTAGCATATAGTTGTGAAGAACCATCAGAACTATATTTGGATATTGCCATTATCATATAGCTCCATCCCGGTGATGTGTTATATGCTCCTGTTGTTACAGGGAATCCTCCTGAAAAAGCAGCTCCGGCAATATACATATTCCCTGCAGCGTCATAAGTAGAAGCATTAGCAGAAATACCTCCTATCGTTCCTGAATAAGTTGAAAAAACCAGCGAAGGGTCAATTATTAATTTGTAACTTTTATCATATCCTTCAGGAAATTCAAAACTTACAATATTATTTTTTAAAACAAAATTGCATTTTACTTCGACGTTTTTCCCATTAATAATTTGATAAGCATAAGGTTTTTCTTCAACAATTTCATTAATACTTGTTTTAATATATAATTTGCCTTGTTTTAAAGAGAGTTCAACTCCATCATATTTCATTTTTATCTGATTATAATCTGCCCCTGGGCTAACTATATAATCATATTTTAATCCATTGTTATAATCATAAATTTTTAAATCAATACCAATAAATATATTGTTATAATTCACTTGTGTGAAAACATCTACATTTGAAGCCCATTTTGAAGGATCATTTCCAATAAAGTAATTTCTGTATTCATTGAGTTTATGTTCTCCACAAACAATGGTGTTTGGATTTGCATTAATGAAATTTATTTTGAAAGCATGCCCCTGTATATCTGGGTGATGTTCACATTCAGAAGTTTTTTCGTGCGAATGATGACAACAATTTTCTTCAATATTTTCAACAAAATTATATGAGAATGTGTTCTTTTCTATAAACAGGCTTCCACAATTGTTAATGTCAGCTCTGTATAAAATATTTTTCCCCCATTGCCCTTTGTTTGCAACAAATTTTATTGTGTTTGAGGCTAAACATAAATAATTATTTATGCTAAAAAACAACACAAATAATATAATTATTCTTTTTGTCATTAATAATTTGTTATCTTTCATAATTAATTATTTTA
>JBDRPR010000362.1:0-18902 GCA_043826845.1 Bacteroidota bacterium | reverse complement strand
AAGGATTAAAACAATTAAAAATATATATATTATAAATATTTTCAGATACATAATTATCTTTTTATTAAGCAAAAATAAAAAAAACCGGAATGATTTTATTCAACCCGGTTTGGATAATATTTAAAATTAAGGTTAAAAGTTATTTTTTAGATTCCTTTTTGGCAACTGGTTTTTTAGCAGTCGGTTTCTTAGCAGCTGGTTTCTTAGCAGCTGGCGTTTTAGCAACTGGTTTCTTAGTTACTGGCGTTTTAGTAGCAGATGCTTTTTTTGCTACAGGCTTGGCCTCTTCAGATTTTTCTTCTTTTGCTTTTTTTGCAACCGGCTTTTTCACAGCAGAAGGTTTTTTCACCTCTTTTACTTCGGTCTTTGTTTCTTTTTTTGTTTCTTTTACTTTTTCAGCTTTGGGAGCTTTTACAACAACATCTTGTTTAACCTCTTCGACTATTGTAACTGGGATTTCAATCACAGATTTTTCGGTTACTTTTACTTTAGCTACTTCTTTTTTAGCTTCAATCTGAATTTTTCGGATTTTTTTTCTCGGTCTTTTTTTACCGAATGATTTCATTATTATTTTACCACGACGGGATTTTTTATCACCTTTACCCATAATAAGTTTATTTAAAATGTATTAATTGATAAATTAACTAATTATAGTACCATTTATCTTTTAAAAAGGCAAAAGTAGTAAAAAATCTTTATATTATGCTATTTATGAATTAAAAACAAATATGCTTGTTTTTAATTGCCAGAAATACAGACAAATAATTGTGGTGAGTTTTAAGAAATCAATTAATAAACAATTAAAATTTCAGATCTCCTGTTTAGTTGGTGGTCATTTTTAGAACAAACTGAATTGTCGTTACAATTATTTACCAGTTCATTTTCTCCTTTTCCGGACACATCAATTATTCTATTTTGTTCAATACCATTATTTACCAAATAATCACGAACAGATTTTGCTCTGCGTTGAGAAAGAATCAGATTGTATTCTGAAGGACCTCTGCTGTCGGCATGGGCAATAATTTTAATTTTATAATTCTGATTTTCTTTAAGAATTTTAATGCTTTCGTTAAGTGTTCCTTTAGCATCACTGCGAATTACACATTTATCAAAATCAAAATACACATTTTTAAGTGATGTTACTGAAGCCGGAATTTTTATATTATTGTCAGATGTAATATTATTGTCAGATATATTGATATTGTTATTAGCAATTAAATTAGTATCAGTTAAATTATCTGTACCCTGAGAATTGTTGATGTCAGCAAGAATCAGTTCCTCAGGAATTACTGTAATTTTTTTGCTTACACAATATGCCTCTGATTCTTTTGTTTCTTTATCGGCAACTTCGACTTCGAGTTTAATATCATATGTACCAGGGCAATTAAAAGTATGAGTTAATGATAATTGATCAACAATCTGCAAAGTATCAATTTTCCAGAAAAATTTTGTGATATCATAGTTTTTTGCATACATATCATTGGCATTCAGTTCAAATTGTTGCCCTGAAATAACACTGTCAACTGTATTAAAACCAATATATATATCAGAAAGTAAATTGTTTTTTTCTATAGGCTTGCAGTTTTCAAACAATGGTCCGAATATGGCTTCATAAATATCCATATGTCCGAATCCATTTTTGCGGTAAGAGCTGAAATAGGCAATGTCTCCTTTTCTGTTAAACTTAAAAAAAATATCATCTCCGGGTGAATTTATTGGGAAACCCATATTTTCAGGATTTGTCCATTGACCATCAACAAATTCGGTTTTATATATGTCATATTCGCCTGCACCATTATGTCCTCTGGATGAGAAATATAAAATTTTTCCGTCAGGAGATATTTCAGGGCTGTCTTCACAGTATTTTGTATTTATTGTTGATCCGAGATTAACAGCCTGACCCCATTTTCCATCGGCTTTTTTCTCACATTTATAAATATCAAGTTCCCCGAACCCCTTCTTTTTGCTCCAACTGGTAAAATAAAGACAGCTTCCGTCTCTTGTAGAACTTATATGTGGTTGATAGAAACTGAAATTAATTGCCTTGGAAACTTTTTTTGGTTTTTGCCAGATACCGTTATTAATATCTGACGTCCAGAGTTTATTTTTCTTGTAAATAAGTAAAGTACTACCATCATATGTATTACTCACAACTGAATTATGCCATTTATTACTGTTTTCAAGTTCGAAATATTCTGAAAAATTACTGGAAATTTCAGCAAACGAATAACCTTTTTTTGATTTGTTGGCCAGATATACTTTTTCAAAATATTCAATACCTTCAAATCCATAATGCGTCGAAATCACCGGAGGTCTTTTTGAAGTGAACAACAACACAGAATCATTCTTGATCGGCACAGGAACATACTCGGCAAAAGATGTATTAATTCTGTTTCCGAGATTTCTTACTCTTGTGATTTTATTTTTTTCAAGTAATTTGGCATTACTGCATTCTGATATAAATTTATTGATATCATCTCCCAATCCATCATCCTTAACAGGAATATACTGTTTGAAAAATTCATATTCTTTTATAGCAAGGTCGTATTCTCCGACAAATTGATATGCTTGTCCAAGATAAAAATAAATCTCAAAAAATTCATCTTCATTTTTATATCTTACAACTCTCTGAAACGGAAGTAATGCTTTATCAGTCTGATTCAAATCATAGTAGTATAACAAAGCAAGTTCATAGTTATAATTGATATTTGTCGAATCAATCTGTAAAAGCTCAAGTAAATTTGCTTCGGCATGACGATGTTGACCTTTATAGATCAATTTCATGGTTTTCTTGTACATACGTTTTTCTTCAGCTTTTGTATAACTTGACTCTTTAATGGAAGAAGCAAATATGCTGATTATAAAAAACATAGATATAATCACTAATATAATAAAGGTTCTCATTATTGATTTTTTAAAAAGCTAAGATAAAACAATATATGTTGGTTTTCCAAATTTTTTCAATAAATAAATGTTTTTATGATATAAACATACGAAATTTGCAGACTAATAAATAATGCAATCCTGATAGAAATGTTATCAAATCCCAGGCAATTGATTTTTGAACAATCTTTGAAAAAGTTTGAAAAAACGGCATTGAATATATTTAAATTTCAGGCAGAAAATAATCCTGTTTATAAAAAATATTTGAAATATACAGGAAGGAAAGCCGTGGAAATCAACAATATTCCGGAAATACCTTTTTTGCCGGTCGATTTTTTTAAAAGCCACCATATAGTTTGTGGAAATAAAAAAGAAGAAATAATTTTTACCAGTAGCGGAACAACAGGATCTCAAAAAAGCAAACATTTTATTGTCAATACAAAATTGTATGAAGAAAGTTTCAGTAAAACTTTTAAAATGTTTTATGGTGACCTTGCTGATTATTGTATGTTGGGTTTACTTCCAAACATGGATGAAAGAAAGGATTCATCTCTGGTTTATATGGTAAAAAAACTTATAGAATTGACCAATCATCCGATTAGCGGTTTTTATCTAGATGATATACAAAAACTAACAAATGTGATTAAAACTCTTGAGCAAAGAAAACAAAAAACCATATTGCTGGGTTTAAGCTATGCCTTGCTTGATTTTGCAGAAAAGACAGTTTTAAAACTTTCAAATACAATTGTGATGGAAACTGGAGGGATGAAAGGAAGAAGAGAGGAAATAACAAAAACAGGATTGCATGATGCCCTGAAAAAAGGATTTGGGGTTCAGGATATTCATTCTGAATACGGTATGACTGAACTTTTATCGCAGGCATATTCAAAGGGTAATGGAAAATATTTCTGTCCTCCCTGGATGAAAATTCTGATCCGTGATCCTTATGACCCTTTTAATTATCTTCCTTTTAGACAAAGCGGAGGAATAAATATAATTGACCTGGCAAACTTACATTCCTGTTCTTTTATCGAAACCAAAGACTTGGGAAAACTTTATCCTGATGGCTCATTTGAAGTACTTGGCCGGATTGATCACAGCGAAATCAGAGGCTGTAATCTGATGATGGGAGAGGTTTAATATATTTTCGGAAATCTTTCCGGATCTGATTCATGCATTATATCATATATGGATTCAAAAACATTTTCAGCATTGGGATTTGAAAAATAATCTCCGTCAGTTCCATAAGCAGGACGATGCTCTGCAGCTGCAAGTGTTTTTGGTTGTGAATCGAGATAATAAAATGCTCCTTGTTCTTCAACAACTTTCTGCATCATAAATGCAGTTGCGCCTCCGGGAACATCTTCATCAAAAAACAAAACCCTTCCGGTTTTCTTTATTGATTCAAGAATCATATTTTTTTTGTCGAATGGCAATAAAGTCTGGACATCAATTAATTCAACATTTACATTAAATTCTTTAAGCTGATTTACAGCATCCTGTGCTATTCTGACGCATGAACCGTAAGTGACAAGAGTAATATCATTTCCTTCATTTAATATTTCAGGAATGCCTAGTGGAATTTTATATTCACCTATGTTTTCAGGTCTTTTTTCTTTAAGACGATAACCGTTTAAGGGTTCAATAACTAAGGCAGAATCCTCCGATTCCAGAAGAGTGTTATAAAAACCGGCAGCCTGTGTCATATTTCTTGGAACACAAACATAAACTCCACGTATGGAATTAATCACCATGCTTAAAGGTGAACCTGAATGCCATATTCCTTCCAGTCTGTGACCTCTTGTGCGGATTATTACCGGAGCCAGTTGACCGCCTTTTGTTCTGTAATGTAGTGTTGCAAGATCGTCGCTAAGAGTCTGCAATGTGTACAGCAAATAATCGAAGTACTGAATTTCAGTAATCGGACGTAATCCTCTGAGAGCTGTTCCGATTCCCTGTCCGAGAATTGTGGTTTCCCGTATGCCTGTATCAGAAATTCTTATTTCACCATATTTTTCCTGAAGTCCTTCAAGTCCCTGATTAACATCACCAAGTGCTCCGGTATCTTCTCCAAAAGTAATTACCAAAGGATTTTTACTAAAAATATAATTAAAATTATCGCGCAGAATTTCACGACCGTTTACCAGGGGAGAATTCTCGTTAAAAACAGGTGCAATACCTGTAACATTTAATGCAGATTTTTCTGATCCGCAATACAAATTGCTGTGATATCTGGGTTCTGCATCAATATAATTTCTTTCCAGCCAGCCTGATATATCTGCCTGTAATTTTTCCCTGATTGAACAATCAAGACAAACATGCCTCAGAATTTTTTTTGCATAACTGAAATTATCTTTTCTTATGGGATGTATAATTTTTTTCAATTCAGTGGTCAGAATATCAACTTTGTCGATATTCTGTCTTTTGCAAACACAACTTCTGTTATCAATAATTTTTATAAGTTCGTCCCTCTCTCTTATCATAGGTTCACAAAACTTATCCCATGCAGTTTTTCTTGCAGTTTTGGCTTCTTCTTCGGCATTTTTTTCAATTTCTGATAATTCTTCGTTGGTAGCAAGGTTGATTTGAATCATCCAGTCTTTCATTTTTTTTATGGGGTCAAATTCTGTTTCCCATGCAAGTCTTTCAGCCGGTTTGTATCTTTCATGCGATCCGGAAGTAGAATGTCCTTGTGGCTGAGTCATTTCCTGTACATGAAAAACAACAGGAGTATGTTCTTTGCGACACCTGTCTATTCCTTCGCTGAACATTTTTACAAGTCCGGGATAATCCCAACCTTTGCCTTTGTATATAAGAATACCTTTATTATTTTCGTCAGATTCGAAGCCTTTAAGAATTTCTGAAATATTTTGTTTTGCAGTCTGGTATTTTTTGGGGACGGAAATGCCGTATCCATCATCCCAGATACTGACAGCCATAGGAACCTGAAGAACAGCAGCAGCATTTATTGTTTCCCAGAAGGTGCCTTCAGAAGTACTTGCATCGCCTATTGTGCCGAATGCAACTTCATTTCCTTTGTTACTAAAATTTGTAAAAGAATGAAGATCGTTGTTATTTCTGAATAATTTCGAAGCCCATGCAATGCCCAGAAGACGTGGCATTTGTCCTGCAGTTGGAGAAATGTCAGCAGAAGAATTTTTCTGTTCAGCAAGATTTTTCCACGTACCATCAGGATTTAATGATCTGGTAGCATAATGATTATTAAAAGATCTTCCACCGGTTCCGGGATTCAGGTCTAAATCTGTTTCGCCATATAACTGATAGAAGAATTCTTCTGCAGTAAATAATCCTGCTGCCATCATAAAAGTTTGATCCCTGTAATATCCAGACCTCCAGTCACCATTCTTAAAAGTTTTAGCTAATGCTAGCTGAGCAATTTCTTTTCCATCGCCAAAAATTCCAAATTTGGCTTTTCCTGTTAAAACTTCTTTTCTACCTATTAAACTTAACTGCCTGCTCAGATTTGTCAGCTTAAAATCATTAATAACTTAATTTTTAAAATCTTTAAAAGATATTTTATTTTCGGTATTTTCCATGTCAAAATCATCCATTTGTTATTATTCTGATTTATTCTTTTATATTAGTAACAAAAATAAGAAAGATTAATTCCATAAGTAATTTTTATGCTTAATTTTTTATGTATCACAGATATTTGTTGATGAGAAAAGAGTTAGATAAATGAATATGTTTTTTCCCGATATTTTTGATGTTAACTAAAAAGGCAAGGTGCTAAGTACTGGTATATCAAAAAATGCCAAACCATATCTATAAAATCAGACAAATAAAAAAAGGATACTAATTACTAATATCCTTTTTTAAATCTTACAAAAAGCATTATTATTCAGGTAATAACACTACCCTTATATAATTTTTTTCATTAAAATATTTATTGGCTGTTTCTTTAAATTTTTCAATTGAAAGTGCTTTTACGGTTTCATCATAATTAGCAAGACTTTCAAAACCTATTTCGTGCATATATTTATTTTGCAGAGTTTTAAGCCAAAAATTATTTTCACGCAGACTGCTTTCACGTTCTCGCAATAATTTTTCCTTTACTTTGTTCAGGTCACCTTCAGTAGGGCCGTTGGCTTTTATTTTGTTTATTTCATCAAAAACACCTTCTGTAAGAGGATCAACATTATCTGGAGAACATCCAAAGAAAATAATAATATTATAAGTCGGTTTTGGAAAATGCTGAGTCTGAGGATATGCACCTATTGAATAAACGCCACTTTTATCTTCACGTATTGATTCAAGCAATTTTGTTCCCAGTATCTGGCTTATTGCATCCACCTCAAGATTGTTTATCCAGTTATATTCAAAATCGCCATGAAGAGACATTAAAACCATAGATTTTGGCTCACTACCCATTTTAACCTCTTTTTTTACAATACCTTTAGGAGGCTCAATACCAAGATCTTTCCAGTTTTCATTACGAACAACAGTTGGCAGACCGCCAAGATATTTTTCAATTAAAGGTTTCGCTGTTTTCATGTCAATATTTCCAACAAAAAAGAAAGTAAAACTTCCGGGATCAGCAAAACGTTCTTTATAAATTTGATATACGGTTTTATATTCAGCTTCGTCCAGTAATTTATCTGACATGCTTCTACGTTTCGGATGATTTTGTGACATAATAGATGTGATAGAATCTCTGAAAACATTTTCCGGGCTCAGGCTCTGATTTTCATATATACTTTTCATTCTTTGGATGTATGAATTATATGCTGATTTATCATATCTCACCTTTGTAAAATTAAGATAAATAAGCTGTAGCATCGTTTCCAGATCCTGAGGAGCACAATTTCCGGAAAAGCCTTCGGTCAATTCTGAGATATAAGGGTCAACCTGAACAACTTTATCAGACAGGATTTTTTCCAGTTCAGTTTTATCAAAAGCAGAGATTCCGCTTTCGCTGATTATATCACAGGCAATTTTTGCTGACACATCTTTTTCAGTTGGATAAACAGATGAGCCTCCCATACTGTAAGAAGAAAAAACAATTTCATCTTGTTTAAAATCTGTTTGTTTTAAAATAACTTTAATTCCGTTTTTTAAAGTCCATTCTTCGAAATCCTGTTCTTTATTTTTTTCTTTAGCAATAACTTTCCCCGGGGTGAGTTGTTCAGCAAAAAACGGTTCACTTGACACTTTGTCAACATAAGGTTCAATTTTCATAGAACTTGCAGATTTTACCAGTTGAAGAATTTCACTTTCTGCTGGAAGAACAACACCTTCTTTTTCGGGGGCATTAACTAATACAACCAGATTTTCATCAGTAACCCATTGTTTGGCTAGCTGATTCACTTCTTCGAGTTTAATTGTCGGAAGAAAATCTTTATATAAATTATATTCATATTCAATTCCCGGAATCGGAGATTTGGTCATTAAAAAATTACGTTTATATTCTTCAACCAGGTCAGCAGATTTTCTTTTATCTCTTTCATTATATAATTTTTCGATACTTCTTAAAAGAGTTTTTTTCTCTCTTTCAAGTTCCGTTTCAGTAAAGCCATATCTTTTTACTCTTTCGTTTTCAGTAATCAGAGCAGTAAAGCCGTCCTTGATTTTATTGTCCTGAGTAGCAGCTATTGACATATATATATCTTTTGGTCCCAGAAAATTTGTATAAACTGAGTATCCATAAGCAAAAGGGGCATTCTCTTTTGTAGTTAATTCTGTAAGACGATTGTTGATCATGCTGTTGAAAAGTGAATGGGCTATAGATGTTCTGTAATCGTTGTGATCTTTCATTATCCAGAGAGGATGTTTATAAAACAATTGCACTGATGTTGCCTGAGCTTCTTTATCGGCAATTATTGAAACAAGAGGGTCTTTATGATCAGGAATATCAGGTGTAACTGCCAATTTTGGATTCTGAGCAGCAGGTTGATTGCTGAACAATTTTTTTACTTTGTCTTCAACAGTCGCCACATCAAAATCGCCAACAATAATAAGAGCCATCATATCCGGACGGTACCAGTCGTGATAAAAATCTTTCAGAGTTTCATATTTACAACTATCAACAACACTCATTAAACCTATAGGTAATCGTTTTGCATATTTTGAGTCATGAAAAAGAACAGGAAACATCTTTTCCATCATTCTGAACTGTGCTCCTTGATTCATTCTCCATTCTTCATGAATTACACCACGTTCTTTATCAATTTCTTCATCAAGATAAGAAACATTGAAAGCCCAGTCATACAGAACCAGTAATCCTTTGTCAAGGTATTCAGCACTATCAAGGGGAACTTTTATCCCATATACAGTTTCATCAAAACTGGTATATGCATTAACTTCAGGGCCGAATTTCATTCCGATCGATTCTAGATAATTGATCAATTCATGTTCAGGGAAATTTTTAGATCCGTTAAAAGCCATATGCTCACAAAAGTGAGCGAGACCTTGTTGGTCATCATTTTCCAAAATAGAACCGGCTTTAACTACAAGAGTCAGTTCTGCTCTGTTTTTAGGAGTGCTGTTTTGCTGAATGTAATAAATCATTCCGTTTTCCAGTTTTCCTTTAATAATACTTGGGTCAGTCGGTAATGGGTCGGTTAATTTGTACGTTGACTGTGCTGCTAATCCTATGGTAATCAGCAAAAAGACAAAAACAAACAGTTTATTCATGATAAAAATAAGGTTAGATTAATAAAAAATTATTCTGCAAATTTAATAATTGCCTGCTTATAACGAAAACTAATTGTGAAATGTTACAAAATTGGAGGAAAGAAAAACTACAGATTTATAATTTTTTCAACCGAAAATTGAATATCAATAATATCAATCATTGTAGCGATTATTCCGGTTTCAACTTTATCGGCAATATTGTAGAAGTTTAAACAAGTTTTACATGCCAGTATCTTAACGCCCTTACTTTCAATAATTTTTAGATCTTCAATAATTTCAGATCCTGTACACACAAAATTGACTCCGCTGGCATAAAAAACAATTGCAAACGGTATCTGATTTTCGCTGTTGAGTAATTTGAAATAATTCTTAATTAAAGTTGTTTTTAATTCTTTGTCTGCAACGCCCATTCCATCAGAATTGACCTGAATTACTACAGATTGATTTTTGTTCATAAATTTTTGTCTATATGTTTGTATATTTTTGCAACCATTCATTCTCTGTGGTCCGCATTTTTTTAATGTTTTTGGGATTGTTGTCATCGTATCCGATTAAATGCAAAACGCCATGAATAATAACCCGTTTTAACTCTTCATTTTTATTAGCATTGAACTTTCTTGCATTTTCTATCACTCTATCCACACTTATCATAATGTCTCCGGAAATAATGTCTTTTTCACAGTAGTTAAAAGTAATGATGTCAGTATAATAATCGTGATGAAGGTATTGTTTATTAATTTGAAGCAGATTCTCATCATTTGTAAAAACAAAGCAGAGATTTCCTGTTTTTTTTTTATGTTCAGAGATAAGTAATTTCAGTAATGAAATAATTTTTTTTCTCTCTGTCAGCCGAAAACTTATGTTTTGGGTTACAAAGGATATTGCCACTTTGTCAGGAAAGGTTAAATCTGAGTTCAACAATTGAACCATTATTTCTGAATTCCAGTTGATCTACAAGATGCCTCATAAGAAAAACTCCTCTTCCATGAGGTTTTTCAATATTTTCAGGAGCTGTAGGGTCGGGGATATTGTCAAAATCAAATCCTGTACCCTGATCGGCAACAGTCATCGTTAGAAGGTTGTCAGCTATAACACATTTTACGGAAACATTTTTATTTTCATCTAGCCTGTTTCCGTGCAAAATCGCATTGTTGACAGCTTCTACGGTGGCAACCAGAATGTTGCCATAAACTTCTGAATTTAATTTATAATCTGAAGCCATGTCATCAATCAGCTTTTCGATCATTGAGAGGTTTTCAATTTTTGATGAAAAATCCAATTCAGTTTTCATTTTTCTTCGTTTAAGTTGATCATATACTGTTTATACTTTTCATTATAGTATTTATACATCTTTATATCAGAGGTATTTAATAATTCGTTGTATTTTGAATATAATCTCTTATACTGAAAAAAATCTTTAGGGTTACTTATTTTTTCATTTTTTGCTTCATTGGATTTCCTTTTATTGTCAATTTCTCTCTGATATTCAGAGTTTTCGGCCTCTAATAATCTTGTTAAAATTAATTCTTGTCTTTTAATTGTTGTGGGTGTTATGTTTTTATTTATTATTTCATTTTCGGTTTGTTCAACCAACCTTTTAATTTCATTAAGTAATTTCATGGTTTCAGGTTGAATACCTCCGTTGTTCATCAGCTTACTAAGTTGATTGTTGAAAATTTCCTGTTGTGCCAGCATTTTAGCAAGTTGCTTATTCATAGAATTTTTATCAGGTTTATTCCCTGCATCTTTCATCTGCTGTATCATTGATTCCAATTGTTGTTTTAATGATTGTTGCTGACCTTTCATATCCGACATTTTTGGTTTGCCATTACCGGGTTTTGTGCAACTTTTGCTACCGCTACATTGATTAAGAGATTGTTTTTGCATTTGTTCAAGAACTTCAGACAGTAACAGAGCAAGATTGTTTGCAGAAGTCATTATTTGCTGCTGCTTAACAGAAGTAGCGCTCATATTTGTGTTTTGACTTTCAGTCATCATAGCAAGAACCTGATCAGTATTCTGATTAATTGACAATATCTCTTTATTAATTACAGAACTTAACATTGGTGTTCTTTTTGCCAAAGCAGTCAATGAATCTTCTATTATAGAAAAATTATCTTTCAAACGGTTTTGAGTGTTTGTAAATTCAACAAAACTGGGATCTATTCGGTTAATCTTTTTCAGATTTTCCATCAGACTTTCCTGATCGAATGAAAAGTTAACTAAATTTTCAAGTATTTGTCTAAGATTATCAATGTTCTCTGTGTTTTGTTCTGCTTGATTTTGCTTCATCATTTCTTTCATGGATGCACTCAGATTTTTTAGATTATTTGAATTCTGTTTCTGGCTATTTGATGCCTTATTTTTATTTCCTTTTCCCATTTCATCTGATCCGTTTTGAAATTCATCGCTGATATTTTCTTTATCATTTTGAAATTCAGCTAAATTCATTGGATTCTGAAGCTCTTTATTTTTATCGAGTGCTTCTTTGTATTCCTGCATTGTTTTCTCAAATTCAGCCTTTTGTTCAGCTTGTTTTTGGGATAATTCATTAATATCGGCATTTTTTTCCTTTGCATCTGCAGATAATTCATTTTGCTTTTCAGCAAGTTCATTTAATTTGTCTATTGTGTTTTCAATTTTTCTCTCAATCTCATATTTTTTAAGTAATTCAAGATTTCTGTCCAGTTGTTTTTCCAGGTCTTCATAACTGGTTTTCATTTCTTCAGAAAGTTTATTGAATTGGTTTTTATCAAAATCCTGCATAAGTTTGTTTAATTCATCCATCATTTTTTTCATTTCGTCATCCATCAGGTTTTCAAGCATATCTTCAATTTGCTTCTGTTTATCTATTAGATCCTGTTCTTCGGGAGAAACGGAATTCATCATATCATTTTTCTGCTGATTGATATTATTAACATCCTGCATCAGTTTTTCAAGTGTGTTCTGCTGCTGGGAAATATTCTCAATCATTTTTGTTTTTTCCCACGATGTGAGATCACGGTTAATCATATTTTCCTGAAGTTGTTTAAGATTTTTCTGGATATCATCAACAAGTTTCATACTTTCCTTGAGTTTGTCCTCAATGTTTTTATTTGACTCTGTTTCAAATTTGTCAATTTCTTCTTTTGAAGGAATATTGTATTCGAATAAGCTTGACCTGCTGGATTTTGATCCATGAACACCATCATTATCCCATATTTCAAAATAATATTCAATTTTTGTTCCTTCAGAAACTTTCAAGCTTGAAAAATCAAATGCAAAATAAAACTCCTGAGAATTTACTGATGGAGTAAAAGGTATTTTTATTGCAGTTGCCGAATCTTTTTTATTCTCCAGATAATAATTAAATGTTAGTTTGTTAAATCCATAATCGTCGTTTATTATTCCCTGAAAAAAGTAAACAGCTTGTTCAGTGCTGTCCTTAAAAGAATTAACTCTGATCCCGGGGTGCAAATCAGGAATAACATTTAATGAATATTTTATCAGATTATTTTTTTCGAAATATTGATTTCTTGTATTTAATGAATATATAGTGCTCTCATAAAGTGTTTTGCTTAATGATAAGCCCATACTGTCAACTTTGGTTTTAAGTGTTATCGAATCATTAAATGTAATGGTCAGACCATCGGTATCTATTGTATGAAAAATCCACATAAGCTTTGATCCGCATGGAATTGTAATGTCTCCTGTGTTATCAATTATTTTATCTTTTTCACCAGTATATTCTGGCACGTCTATTATTATCTCAAAACCTGTTATTACCGGAGTCGGCAACACATCAAGATGATATTTTTGTGAATTAATATCTTCAGCAGTAAAATAGAAATTCAACGAATTATTGATGGTCTTAAAAACATATTCATATTCGGTATTGGTTTTTTTCTTCATAAGAAACTTGCTGCCACCGTATGAAATAGAAATACTTCCCGGCACAAATTCACCATCGACTTTAAGCAAAACCGTATAATCTCCTCCTTTTTGGACAGAAAGATTCTTATTTAGCAAAATAAAATTAAAAGGAGCATCTTTCTGGAAATATGTCCTGTGTTTTACAATGCGTTCAGCTCCTTCTGTCAATAGTGCCGGAGTAGTGAATAATAGGACAAGGATAACGATGGTTAATCCGCTTAAATATTTCAGATATTTATAATTTGCTTTAACGTTTATTGCATTTGGAAACGGCAACGGTCTTATTTGCTGAATTCTTTTTTCAATACTTGCCAGGATTAGTTCACGTGAAAAACCTGCAGATTGTGTTAATTTTTCAAGTTCAAGAGTATTCAGTAATTTGTCCTGTAAATCAGTAAAATGTTTTGAAATAATATCTGCTGCCTGTTCATGATTTATAATTTTACCGATTTTTAAAAACTGTAATACTGGAAAAAATATCATTTTCAATAAAACGAAAATAAAAAACAACAAACTCCCATAAAAAATAATTGTCCTTGTAATAATTGAAAAATGGCCAAAATACTCAAGCGTCGATGTGGAGAGCCATGCAAATAAAAAGATCAGAACGGTAATAATTGTCCCTCTGATGATCTGATTCCGGTAGTATTTCCGGATAAAATCATCAAGTTTCTGAACCAATATTTGATATTGACTTGTCAAAAGATAAATGGTTAAAAAAATAACTACGAAATTACAGTTTTATTATGAATTTTTCAATTTACGTCACTTCTCTTGTAAAATGACAACTATTAAATCAAATATAATTATTCAACGTATTACATTTTCTTTACAAATCCCAGTAAGAAATTTCCGGATTCCATTTTTTCAGAAGGACTGGATATTTTTTCTGATTCTTCAGCCTTTTGTAAATCATCATACCCCAAGGGAAGAATTGCACATCCTTCGATTTCTGGTTTACCAAAAACGGACAGACAGTCATATAGTGTTTCAAATGTAAATAAATCTGCAGCTTTCAGCCACTCCCTTTTTTTCTTTGTCATAGCAAGAGACCCTTTTTTATTTAAAGTGCCTATAAGAAAAACCCCGTTTTTTCTCAAAACCCTGTATATTTCATCGAATGCTTTATTCTGATTGTTCACGAATTCAAGACTAGTAAAAGCAACAATATTATCAATAGAGCGGTCATTATATGGGAGATTTTCAACATCATTATACATAAATGCCGCACGTGGAATATTTTTTTTTCTGGCAATATTCAACATATCTTCAGCTATATCAATACCAAGAATAAAAAAGTCTTTTTTACTTAAAAAATCAGTCCAATGACCGGTTCCTGAGCCGATTTCAAGTATTGTTCTGGTTTCAAAACGATTCAGATATTTTTCAACGAGAGTTTTTTCAGTTTTGTCAATCCACTGACCATAATCTGTTTTAAACCAATCATCATAACGATTTGCGAATGTATTGAAATCAAACACAACTGGATAATTTAGAATATTATTTATTCCCTTTCAGTAATTCACTGTAAAGCTTTTTATCAGAAATAATTTCAACGGCTTTCAAATAAGCTTCGTTGTCCTGATTGAATATCTGATAAAATTCTGACTGAGACCAGATATTTCTGGCAATTATGGCTTTCAGATCCTTTTTTATACTTTCTTTTGCTTTAGCTATTTGCTCATCATTTTTTTCCACTTTTTCTTTTTCCGCTTTAGTAACCAGCTCATTAAAAATGTCATCTGTTATAGTGAAATTTTGAAGATATTTTTCATAATCAGGATAATCTTTTGAAAAACCATCCCTGTTTTTATCAACATATTCAATTGCAAAAGAATTCAGTACTCCGGTGCGTATTATTTTGTTGTAGAATTCATTATCTTTATAAGTAGTATCAAGCGGTATAAATATATCAGGCATAATTCCACCTCCACCATAAACAGTTCTTTTATTTTTTAGAGTGAAAATCTTCAGAGAGTCAGGAAAATGAATACTATCCTTATTTGTAAGTTCACCATTATTGTACCTGTTTATGATGTCATGGCTGTATTCAGATTCACCATCTTCATAAGGTTTTTGTATCAATCTTCCTGTTGGAGTGTAGTATCTGGCCACAGTAAGTCTCATCATCGATCCATCGGGTAAATTGAATGGTCTTTGCACAAGTCCCTTTCCAAAAGTCCTTCTTCCTATAACAATACCTCTGTCCCAATCCTGAACTGCTCCGGAAACAATTTCACTTGCAGAAGCAGATCCCTCATCAACCAGGATAATTATTTTCCCGTTTTCAAAAATGCCTGTTGCAGATGCTTTATAATCCTGTCTTGGACTTCTAATTCCTTCGGTATATACAATCATATTTTCATTGGGCAAAAATTCATCTGCAAGTTCAATTGATGTGTTTAAATATCCTCCACCATTTCCACGTAAATCGAGAATCAGATCTTCAACACCCTGTAATTTTAATTCAGTCAAAGAACTTCTGAATTCTTCCATGGTAGTAGCAGCAAATCTGTTAATTTTAATATAGCCTAATTTATCATTGATTTTATATGAAGCATCAACACTGAAAATCGGGATTTTATCTCTTGTGATAACAAAATCAAGATCATCTTCAATACCTTTGCGTTTAATAATAACAGCAACTTTGGTCCCTTTATCCCCGCGTAATTTTTTTACTACATCGTTATTTTTTAATCCAACACCGGCAATATTCTCATCGTCTATTTTTAATATCCTGTCGCCGGCTTTTATGCCAAGCTTTTCGGATGGCCCTCCTGGAATTGTTGCAACAACCAGCAGTGTGTCATCAAGAATATTGAATTGAATTCCAACTCCTTCAAAGTTGCCCTGCAAAGGTTCATTCATCTCATCTACTTCCTCTTTTGTAATATAAATTGAATGTGGATCCAGTTTTTTAAGCATACCAATAATAGCGTCTTCAATTACCGTTTCTTCATTAGTAGTATCTACATAATATGTATTTACAATATCGAACACTCTTTTGAATTTGAAAACATGTTCATCAAAGGTCTGAGAATAGGAAGCATGACAAAACATCATGCATGTGGTTGTTATTAAAAAAAACAGCTTGTTCATTGTTTGATTATTTTATAAGTTCAAAGATATTAACAATATTTGAAAAATCAGTTTTTCAACAAATTTATGACTATTTAAAAATCAAGATATATTCATAATATTATCATCAGATTTAAAAAACGTACAGAGGATTCATAATGTTACATAAGCTCTCTTAAATTAACATAATATTACCTAAAAATAGTTAATATAGTTTTAATAGTTTATTATCCCGATTAGATATTATAATTTTATTGCAAAAAAAAATGAGTTTATGGATTGTAAAAAAGAAAAAAATCTGAAAATATGCAATTGCTCTTATCCTTGCAGTAAAAAAGGAGTTTGCTGTGAATGTGTTGATTACCATAGGAGATCAGGACAAATACCTGCCTGTTATTTTCCTGCGGATATTGAAAAATCTTATGACCGGTCAATCGAGAATTTCATTAAAGTTTTTCAAAAAAGGGGAGCCTGGTGGAACTGATATGGCAAAACTGAAACTGGATCTGCACGATATATATAACAAAGGTGATCTTATAGAAAAGTCACTCGGGGATATTATAGAAGAAGCGATTGAAAGAAAAATTCCTGTTGTGGAAATTATACCAGGGAAAGGAAGCGGGCAACTGAAGAAAAGGGTAATCAGATACCTTCAATCACCGGAAGTGAAAAAACTATATCACAGAATTGAAAAAGACAGTAAAAATTTCGGCAGAATATTTATTCATTTTAAATTTCAGAAAGGATATTAATTGAAATTGGTTGATATTGATTGAAATTAGTTGATATTGATAGATATTAGTTGAAATTTATTGAAATTGTATCATCAGTATTTCCACAAATATCAGCGTAGCAAATATCCACAAATATCAGTGAAACTAATTTCCACCAATATCAGCGAAGCGAATATCAATAAATATCCGCCACCCTGTCACAATAAAAACTTTGTCAGGTACTTACTGAAATGAATTAAAGCGTAATTAATTTTTCAGCTGCCTTTTCCAGAGTTTCATCAGATTTTGCAAAACAAAAACGCAGCACTTTGTTTTCAAAATCTTTGTGGTAAAACACAGAAACGGGGATTGAGGCTACTCCAATTTCCTTTGTAAGACGAACGGCAAAATCCCTTTCTTTTTCATCACTGATTTTTTTATAATCAAGTAGCTGAAAATACGTTCCCCTTGATGGTCTGATAATAAAACTCGACGAAGAAAGCAATGAATTGAACAAATCTCTTTTTTGCTGATAAAAGGAGTTGAGTTTCAGGTACTCTTCTTTGTTTTTTAAAAAATCGGCCAACGCATATTGAATGGGAGTGTTTACAGAAAAAACCATAAACTGATGTATTTTACGGAATTCAACCATTAGTTTTTTAGGTGCAACACAATACCCTATTTTCCATCCTGTATTATGAAAAGTTTTACCAAAAGAAGAAACAATCAGGCTTCTCTCAGCTAACCTTGGAAATCTTGCAATGCTTTGGTGTTCTAACTTGTCGAAAATTATATGTTCATAAACTTCATCACTTAGAATAATGATATTTGTTCCGGAAACAATTTTTAATAATTTCTCAAGATCGTATGAGGATAATACAGAACCTGTAGGGTTGTGAGGAGAATTTAATATTATCATGCGGGTGCGTGATGTCACTGCTTTTTGAACCTGTTTCCAGTCAATTGAAAAATCATTCCCTTTCAACTGAATGTATATCGGTACTCCTCCGTTAACTTCAATCGTCGGAACATATGATTCATAGGCTGGTTCGAAAATAATAACTTCATCACCCTCTTTTATAAATGCTGTAATCGCAGTATAAAGAGCCTGTGTTCCTCCGGCAGTAATTGTAATTTCGCTTTCCGGATTGTACTTATAGGAATAAAGTTCTTCGATTTTTTCTGCAATAATTTCTCTTAAAGACATTAATCCCTGCATAGGAGCATACTGATTGTATCCTTTAAGCATATATTGATTTACTAATCTAATAAGTTCTTTGCTGGATAAAAAATCGGGAAATCCCTGTGATAGATTAATTGCATTATGCTCATTTGCCAATGAAGTCATTAATGTAAATATAGTTGTGCCAACATTGGGGAGTTTCGATCGAATCATTTTTGTCTTTATAGAATAATATGCAAAATTACAATTTCAAAATAAATTTTCAGCCAAAAGAGGAAAAAATTACATACCAGAATATTATTCAGAAATAAAAAATTGTAAGCCACAGATTCACTGATCTGCTTTTATTATCAATTTTGTTCGACAATAATAATAATTCACATTTCTCACTTGATATTTGAAACTAACTTCGCGTAAAATAGTTTTATAATGAGAGTACTCACTTCGTTCGGAATGACAGGTGTTTTTTTAGCGAGGTA
>JBDRPR010000361.1:0-2341 GCA_043826845.1 Bacteroidota bacterium | reverse complement strand
CATTACCAGTTGAAATTGAAAGTACTAAATCATATATTAAACCAGTTAAACAATGTTAAACCACAAAATCAAAATAAATATGAAAGCATTTAGATACAGAATAGCAGCAACAGCTCTGGCTCTATCATTTCTTGTTGTGCCATTTTTACTGAACGCACAGGAAGAAGTTGTCAGGGAGATCAACAGGGAATTTCAGACCAATGAGAATATTACCCTTGATATTACCAATAAATTCGGCCATGTTGTTATCAACGACTGGAATGAAATGAGAATTACAATCAATGTGAAAATCACAGTAAAATCAAAAAATAAGGAGGTGGCAGAGAAAAAACAGCAGTATATTAATATTCTGTTTTCTGAGGATGAGGAGAATATTATCAAAATAATAACTGAGATTGATGACAGGATTTCGGAAGACAATTCATTTTTCCGCGGCAGAAGTGATGATTTTTTTTCTATTGACTATACGGTGAATATGCCACGTAACCAAAGAATTAATCTTTATAATAAATATGGTGATGTACTGATTAATGAGATTCATGGAAAATCTGATATCAAAGTAAAATATGGCGACCTGAAAGCACAGAAACTGATATTCGATGATTCCAAACCTCTTAGCAAAATCTCGGTTTCATACGGGAACGCAAATATCTCAAAATGCAACTGGCTGACCATTGTTTCCAACTATTCACATTTGAACCTGACCGAAGGAACAGCAGTGGTTATTGTCAGCAAGTACTCGGATATAAAAATGAATAATGTAAACAGTATTGTTTCAGAAGCAAAGTTTGATAAATATACAATTCTAAAAGTGAATAATTTTGTTACAACTGCCGAATACACTGATTTTGAGATTGAATTTGTTGGCCAGAAACTTGACCTTGATGTAAAGTATGGAAATGTAACAGTCAATAATATTCCAAATGGGTTTGAAAATATTTTTATCGATAGCAAATATATTGATATTGACCTGAATATTGCCGCTGATGCATCATATCAATTGGATGCTTCAGTGAAGTATGGAAATATTGATATCCCGAAAAAGGCAAATATAGAAACACATAATTCTGTCACTTCTTCAACGGTTAAAGGCACTGTTGGTGCGGATCAGAATTCTGCTGCGGTTGTTAAGGTTTCCTGTGAATATGGTAATGTTGATTTGGACAAATAACCGGCATCCCGGTTAAACCGGAAAATACGAAATACAAACAGGCTATGCAGGAAAAATGCACAGCCTGTTTTTTTATTCTTACTCAAACAAAATGAACCTTCTGTACGTACAACTATTGTCACAGCCGGAAATATTGTTGATTAAGTTTCCGGAAAATGAAAATACTGATTCCCGGGCAACCCCATGAAGTTATTTTTATTTGAGATTATCCTGGTTTTCATTGCATCCATTGTTCAGGGTCAGCAACCTGACAGAATTAAATGGCATGAAAAAGCAGTGATACAGTCACAGTTTAGTCCTGACGGAAAAACAATGGCAAGCCTTAGTGCTGATAAAATTATTAGAATATGGGAGACAGGTAAATATGAATCGGTGCGAAATCTTGATGATGGTAAAGATGGTGATGTGTCAATTGATTTTAGCCCGGATGGAAAATACATTGTTAGTGGTAACTGGGATAATTCTGTAAAAATCTGGGATGTTGCAAGTGGAAAAGTGATCAGAAGACTTATCGGGCATGAAATGTCATTGAGGGCAGTGAAATACCACCCCGGAGGAAATTTCATTGCTAGTGGAGGATGGGACAAGGATATCAGGATATGGTATGCACCCACAGGAATGACATTGAAAACTCTGAAAGGACATACACAATGCGTCAGGGCATTGTGTTATTCACCCGATGGCCGGTTTCTTGCAAGCGGAGGAAATGATCTTGAACTGAAAATATGGGATGTTTCAAAAGGAGAGGAGATATGGTCACTAAAAGGAAATATTTTTCCTATTGAATCCATTGATTACAGCCCTGATGGTAATTTCATTGCCACCGGAAGCTATGGAAACAATATCATTCTGTGGGATGCAAAGGAAGGCAAAATATTTAAAGTGCTGAAAGGCCATGATGGTGCGGTTTATTCCGTGAAATTCAGCCCCGACGGCAAATATCTGGCCAGCGGCAGCAATGACAATACGGCAAAAATATGGAATATTGAATCGCAGAAATGTGTAATGACACTCTCAGGCCACACTGTATCCATAAAATCAGTGACATTCAACCCCGATGGAAAAAAACTTGTTACATCCAGTACAGACCGTTCTTTCAGGGTCTGGAACATTGAATCACTGAATATAGAGCCGTCAAAGCCAACGTCAGGAAATGCTGTCATGGCTGAC
>JBDRPR010000360.1:0-3425 GCA_043826845.1 Bacteroidota bacterium | reverse complement strand
TAATAAGCGGACTATCTTCCAGTAATACAATATTAAACTCATCGGGCGGAATAATTGTTTTTCCTGAAACTTTTATCAAAAATGATGAGATTAAACCTAATGAAGCAAAAACAGAATATCTGCCATTGCTGTATATTTCGTTTCCTATTATTAGCGGGACCTCAATGTATTTGTAAACGTTTTTTCCGGCATAATTCTGCTTGTTTATAATAGTATCATATCTTGATATAAGATTTGAGTCAAGGTCAACAACCCAATTGGAATCAGCAACGATAACCGGAGTAAGAACTGAATCAAAAACCTGATAAAAAGTATCTATGACAACGACATTCCAATAACTGTTATTATTGATAATCAATGTATCGTCAGGATTAAAAGTTAGGTTATAAATGTCTATATCTGATTTCTCCTTATAACAGGTATATGCTAAACCTGTACTGATAGCCCATTTTTTATAATAAAAATTAATCTCCCCGCCAAATGAATAGCCTGGTTGAATTTTTTCTGCATTTTTCTTAAATAAAATTAAATCATCAAATTTTGGATTATCAGTATGTAATTTTCTTATAGGAAAATATAACGATCCTGAAAAATCCATAGAAACATTAAATAATTTTTCCTTGAAATCTGTTGTATCAGGCAAGTACAATGTATCAAATACAACCAGTGTATCATAAATATAAATAATCTTCTGGGTTTTAACAGTGTCATAAATTATTACAACATTTTTTGAAGTATCAGTAATTCCTGTGTCAGGAGGAAACAGTTGAATATCTGAGGGAAAAGCACAGTTAGTGATAAAACCCAACAAAAATGTAATAAGAAGTATTTTGACTGAATTTTTCCTCAATTCATGGATCATCTGGTTCGCTTATTTTTGTTTTTGTCGGTAACAACCTTTTTTATAGTATCGGTAACAACAATTTTTTTCGTTAAATATACAGTATCCTGAATATTAATAATTTTCTGGATAGTATCAGTTTTAATAACATCAGGTGTATTTATAGTTTTTGCATTGTTGTCACTTTCAGAATTTAAGTCTTCATTATTTTCAATTATTACATCATTTTTGTTCTCAGATTTTTTTATTTTATTGCTTTCGGATTCTTTCTGATCTTCAATTTTTTCCTTGGTCGTTATTTCATAATCAGAGGAGGCATTTTTATCATCTTCAAGGTATGAGTTGTTATTATCAATAATATTTTCCGGAAATGGTGAATTATTATAGTTTGACAAAATAATTGTACCGGTAGTAATTATAGAAACTAATAAAACAACATAATATATATTAAAGGTTCCAAAACCAAATCTCATAAAATTAAATCTGTTCAGCATTTTGCCAAATTTTGCCAAACTGCTAACTGATGTATTCATTGAATAATTTTCAAGTTCTCTTTTAAAAACTTCATCAATATGTTTCAGTTCATTACTCATTTTTCATTTTTTTATCCAAACAATACTGGTATAATAATTTTTGCAACAATTTTCTCGCTCTTGAAAGTTGTGATTTCGAAGTATTCACTGAGATTTTTAACTCGGCTCCGATTTCTTTGTGACTGTAATTTTCAAAGACATAAAGATTAAAAACCATTCTGAATCCATCCGGCAATCCGGAGATAACTCTTATCATTTCATCTTTTGACAATTCAGCATTTGTAATACAATTTCTAAAATCATCATCACTGCAGTCATTTTCATCCTCATCAATAAAATGCACTCCTGCCTCTTCAAAATTTAATTGATGCCTCCTTTTAATGTTTTTATGATAATAAGTTATTGCATTGTTTACAGTTACTCTTTTCAACCAACCTTCAAAAGAACCTTTTTCATTATATTTTTTAATATTCGATAATATTTTTATTATCCCATCGTGCAACAAATCCTCAGCTTCTTCATTATCCTTTGCATATCTGTTGCAAATAGTTCTCAATACAGGAGAATATTTTTCATATAAAGCTATCTGTGCTGCTTTTTTATTTTTTTTACAGCCATTGATAATTTCAATTTCACTCAACATATTACTCTCCTGCATTAATAAGACCTACTTTTTAAAAAAGGTTGCATAAAAACTGAATTAAAATTACGAATATTTCCTTTGAAAAAAATAATTTTTACTATTTCAGGCAACTTATCTGAAATATTTATGTCTAAGTATAAATATTATTTTTCGCTTTTAAAGAAAAAATAATATTATATGTAATACTTGAGTAATTAATTAAATAATTTTGTACTTTTATAAATTGAAAAATACTCTTTTTGTTAACCTTTAAATACAAATGATATGAAAAAATCAGTTTTATCCGTTTTAGTAGTTTTATTTATTTCAGCATTTATCACATCAACGGTTTTCAGTCAGGCAATTAAGCCGCAAAAAACAGGAAAAACTCCTCAGGAAAAATCAAAAAATGTAATCAATAAAACTTCAAATGCTATTTTTGAAGCTCAATTAGCAGTAAAAGAAGGGAAAAATTATACAGGTGATTTAGCAACTGCTATAAGACATCAGAAATTTGCTCAGAAGTTATACTCTGAAAAAGAATTTATAAAAGCTGCCGAACATTCATTATATGCAAGAAAACATGCTGTCGCTGCATGTAAAGCCAATAACAGAATTGTAAAGCCAGAATATGAAAAGCAACCAACAGCAGAAGTAGCTGCAACATTGCGTCCAGATTCTGACCTTGTTAACGAAATTGCAAGTCAGGAAGAAATCAACGAGCAGGATTTTACTCAGGGTGAAGCCGTTAATATGAAAGTTGAATAAAAATATTACATCTAAATATTAGGAAAAGGAGTTAAAATGATTTAACTCCTTTTTTTATCAGGATCCTGTCATGCTGGAATAAAAATAGAAATTTAATTGCATAGAGACAAATCCCTTCCTTCACTGATTTGGGAGGTTTTATCACACTATATTATTTAGTGGGTTATTATATCAAACTGACGTTATAATAACATCTATGCTTAATGTAATATTGACAACTCAATTAATAAGCTTCTGTAAATTCAGAATAATATTCTTGAAAATATTATGCCTTTACGGAATCAATACCGGCATAGGTTCACAGATTCTTGTCAGATTATATGTTTGTCCGTTCGATGTTATATTCCAGGTCTTACGTAAACTGAAATAATAATAATTTCCGGAAACAAGAGTATAGCCCTGCCCTGCAAGATTGGCTACAATCTGAGAATAATGAAATGTTTCGTCTGCCCTGATATCACTTTCACCTGAAGCATTTACAGTGCTAGGAGTCAATGGGTTTGTATTTGTTATCATGGTCTCTGCATCAACAAGTAATATTCCGTCTTCACCTCTGTACACGTGTTGTGAAGTATGAGAATTAACTGTTCCACCAACCTGATTAAAATCAACAAAAGTATGAATACCATAATAATCAACATCAGTACCTGAAACAATTGTT
>JBDRPR010000359.1:0-4236 GCA_043826845.1 Bacteroidota bacterium | reverse complement strand
TGCAGCTTTTCCTGCAGATACAACTGCAACATTTTTTTTGGTCGAATCATCATCAGCGTACATATCAGTCAATTGTTCTGCCAAAATATGACTGTCAATAGCTTCTTCAGGAGCTTCTATAATTTCGACAACCTCACGTGTTTCATCAACAACAACAATAACCTCGACTTTTGATTTTCCCTGAATTTCAATTGAATCAAACCCTGAAAATTTAAGAAAGGGGCCGAAATATCCGCCAACATTACTATCTATTACTGAATCGGTTTGAGGAGAAATACTTACAACAAGTGATTTTCCTGTACCTGAATATTGAGTAATTCCTGCAATAGGACCCGGAGAAATAATTATTTCATTTTCAGGATCATTCCATTTTGTATCAGGTTTTGTGGCATCCCACAATAATCTTAATCCAAAGCCTTTGCCACCGATAAATTTTTCTTTCATAAACTCGGTTACCGGTTTTTCTTTGATTTCAAGAGTTCCAACATTAACATAAAGTGTTCTGTTATTATAACCTTTATCAATCGGAGCCCATTTATAAGACCACGATTTCAATACTTTGTGTTTTGATTTAATTTCTTCTATCTTGTGATTCATAATATATAGATATTAATAATGATCAAATTTATTTCGGGCAAAATTAAAGAATAAAATTCATTTTTATATAGTAAAAATATGATATATATCAATATGCAAACTAATGCTAGTCGAAAAATCAGATAATTGAAATTATTTGAAATTCATTTATATTGACTTCAAAATATCGCGAAGAGAATATCTTTCAATATCAGCGAAGCTAATTTCAACAAATATCAACTATATAAGAAGACAAATTTAGTGTATTAAAAACAAGTAATTTTCCGGATAAAATTTCTCCAAGTCCTGTAATAATTTTTATTGTTTCATTAGCCTGTAATGTTCCGATCACTCCGGGTAATACACCCATTACACCTTTTGCAGAAGGGTCACTATCAACAATCTTATCATCAGGTTCTTCACTAAAAAGATCACGGTAAGAAGGTCCGTTTTTATAGTTAAATACCGCTACATGTCCTTCGAATTTTGAAATTGAGCCGTAAACATGAGGTATCATGAGTTTTTTTGTGATATCACTAACCAGAATTCGTGTAGAAAAATTGTCAGGGCAGTCAACAACAATATCAAAATCCCTGATGATTTTTTCGGCATTTTCCTCAGTCAGCCAGGTTTCGAAAGTAATAATTTTTACTTCCGGATTTAATGCAACAAGTCTTTCTTTTGCTGTATCAACCTTTGATTTTCCTATATCAGAACTTGAATAAAGAATCTGACGTTGTAAATTAGATAATTCTACGGTATCTTTTTCAACAATTCCTATGGTCCCTACGCCGGCTGCAGTCAGATAAGTCAAAACAGGTGAACCAAGACCTCCGGCACCAACAACCAGGACTTTTGCCACCTTTAGTTTCTTCTGCCCATCTTCTCCGATTTCAGGTAAAATTATATGCCGGTTATATCTTATTTTTTCATTATCAGACAGTTTCATAGCACAGTTTTAAATTTGCATATATCTGTCCCAGTCTTTCCAAACCGGTTCATAACCATTTAATTTTATCATTTTTTCAATTTCAGCAGGAGTCCTGTTATCATGAACTTCAAATTGCTCAAGTGCATGTGTGTTTAATGCATATCCTCCAGGTTCAGTCCTTGATCCTGCACTCATTGATGTAATACCCAATTTCATAATATGATCTCTGAATTTCATGCTTTCCCTAACAGAAATTGACAATTCAACTTCGGGATCAAGAAGTCTGTATGCACATATCAGTTGTACTAAATCCTGATCTGTAATTTGGCTTGATGTTTGAAAATTTCCGGCATTCGGCCTTAATCTTGGAAAAGAAATACTGTATCTCGTTCTCCAGTACTTTCTTTCAAGATATTTTAAATGCTCGGCTGTATAATACGAGTCGGTTCTCCAGTCTTCAAGTCCTAACAAGCATCCAATACCAATGCGATGAATACCTGCTTTTCCAACCCTGTCAGGAGTATCGAGTCTGTAATAAAAGTCGCTTTTCTTTCCGGCAGGATGATAGTCGGGATATTTAATCTTATTGTATGTTTCCTGATAAACATATACAGTATTTAATCCTATATCTATCAATTGCTTATACTCATCCTGTTCTAAAGGTTGAATTTCAATAGAAATTAATGAAAAATAGGGTTTTATAAGTTCAATTGCATCTTTTATATAATCGAATCCTGCTTTTTGATGATGTTCACCTGTAACAAGTAAAATATGTTCATAACCTAAAGACTTTATTGCTTCGACCTCTTTCAGAATCTGATCTTTATCAAGAGTAAGACGGTCAATATTGTTATTCTGATTAAATCCACAGTAAACACAATGGTTAGTACATTCGTTTGAAAGATATAATGGAAGAAACAGCTGTATGATTTTACCAAATCTTTTCTGGGTCAAGCGATTGCTCTTTTTAGCCATAAATTCAAGAAATGGTTTGGCCGCGGGTGAGATCAGTGCTTTAAAGTCATCCAGGTTTATCTCAGGTTTTTCAAGTACATATTCTACTTCTTTCGCTTTTTTGGAATAAATACTTTTCTTTATTTTCTCCCAATCGTATTTACTAAATTCTTTTTTAAACATTTGTTTCTTTTTTAGTCGATGTCATTTAAAAATGATGTGAAAGGACTACTGGCATGAGCAAATTCATTTTTTCCGGCCAATCGGGCAAGATACGCCATTCTTCCTGCTTCAACAGCTAATCTAAAAGCTACAGCCATTTCAACAGGATTGTCAGAACATGCAATCGCTGTATTAACCAAAACCGCATCAGCTCCCATTTCCATTGCTTCGGCTGCATGTGAGGGAGCTCCAATTCCTGCATCCACAACAACCGGAATATTACTTTGTTCAATAATTATTTTCAAAAAATCACGGGTAAGCAACCCCTTATTGCTACCAATTAGAGAACCCAAAGGCATAACTGCTGCAGTTCCTATATCTTCAAGTTTTTTACAGAGAACAGGGTCTGCCTGAATATAGGGAAGTACAATAAAGCCAAGTTTAACAAGCTCTTCAGCAGCTTTTAATGTTTCGTCAGGATCAGGCAATAAATATTTTGGGTCGGGATGAATTTCAAGCTTAAGCCAATTAGTTTCCATTGCATCTCTTGCAAGCTGGGCTGCAAAAACTGCTTCCTTTGCAGTACGAACTCCTGAAGTATTTGGTAATAAATTAAACTGTGAATGTCTCAGATATTTCAGCATATCATCATTTCTATCTCCGGGGTTAACACGTTTTAGTGCAATTGTTACCAATTCGCTACCTGACTTTAACAATGCTTCTTCCATAACTTCACCAGAACTGAATTTTCCGGTTCCTGTAAATAGTCTTGATTTAAAAAGCTTATCTGCAATTTTCAAGTCAGGCATAGCTAAATATGTTTATTGACAATATCAAGAAATTCCGCTGATTTACGCGCAATATCCTCAGAATTAATTATTGCAGAAGAGACTGCTATTCCATATATTCCGATGTTCAAAAGGTCTTTTATGTCCTCTGTCTGAATGCCACCAATTGCTATTATCGGGACATTTATATTATGTTTTTTACATTCATCCATTATCGAAATGTATCCATCCAATCCAAGTATAGGACTCAGGTTAAGTTTTGTTTTTGTATGACGATACGGACAAAGACCAATATAATCGACCCCATTGTTTACATGTCGAAGAATTTCTTCAAAAGTATTTGCGGTTGCACCTATAACTGCCTCATCACCTAATATTTTTCTTGCATCATCAGAATGCATATCGTCTTTACCCAGATGTACGCCATAAGCTCCGATTTCTCTGGCAATAGCAACATGATCATTTATAATAAATTTTGCTCTGTAAAAATTACAAACTTCTTTTGTTTTTGCAGCTTGTTTTTTCCACATTTCGAATGGTTTATCCTTTATTCTTAACTGAATCCACCTGATGCCACCTTTACAAGCCTGCTCCACAATCCGTTCATGAGAATGAACACTATGATTCTGAGTAATAAGTTGAAACCGTTCAATTATTTTTTTGTTTTCCATAACATTATTAATGATATCCTAGTTTTCCTTTATTGCTTATTATAAACTTTTCTACATATTTTTTCGCATTTATGCAGGATTCTTCCAGATCGTATCTCATAGCAAGATTGGCAATGAGAGCTGCTGAAAGAACACATCCGGTTCCATGCTTGCT
>JBDRPR010000358.1:0-2142 GCA_043826845.1 Bacteroidota bacterium | reverse complement strand
CAGCAGATATTTACGGGGGCGGGTACTATCGCATTTAGCAATGGAGGTATTTATTACAGTGCGTGGTGGGGTGATACTGGTGACGGGGTAACAGATGATTATGCTGCACTTAATGCTGCATTTACTGCCTTATCATCTAATACAGGTGGACGTCTTATAATAGGTCCAGGAACACATTTATTTGATGGTAATCTTGTATGGACAGGGAACTATACTTCTGTTGACTGTCAAGGAACTTTAGCCTACAACTCAGCAGGTGTAGGAACCGCAATAACAATAGGAGAAGATGCAAGTCAGACATTAGGTCAGTCTGGAAACATTAGAGTAGTTGATAATACTGGTTCTAACTGGGGGACAGCTAAAATTGGTGTAGAAACAATAAACTTGTACCATTGTGATTTGTACTTTGATATTGGTGAAAGTAGTAAAGGGTTTGACACTGGTTTAAAGGTGGTTGGTTCAAATACCAGTGGCAACTCCTATAATAAGTACACTCTTGGATTAATGTGGGATCTTAAAATAGGCGTTCACACATACGCATCAGGTGGTGGTTGGGCTAACGAAAATTCATTTTTTGGAGGCAAATTTTCAGCTTCTGCTGCTACTATTGGAGTTGCAATTTATGCGGGTTCTTACCATATCAAAAATGAGCATGGGAATAATAATGCATACATTCGTCCATCTTTTGAGCAGGGATATTATGAATATTACATGTACAGCAATGATGCATATACAACACTTATTTCCCCACGCATGGAGTCCAGTATAGCTGGACCAACTTATAATATATTTGCTGGTGTAAGTGCCACCGGGTTTACTTTTATAACTTCTTATTTGGATTCCTCACAGGTATTAATAATCCCGGAAAATGGCTATGTCAATTTGTCTCCAAATGGTTGGCATATGACATGGGATAGGTCCATGATGCGACTTCCTTATGGTAAGGCATGGTATAGCACAACTTCTGCTGGAAATCCTACAGCGGGAACATATTCAAAAGGCGATTTATTGCATCAATATGATGCAAATTTTGGAAACTCCTTACTTAGATACTGCACCAGTAATGGATCTTATTCAACAGCTACAGATGGTACTGGTGATACAGATGGATCAACTGCCGTTATTACTGGAGTAACGGATACCTCTGATTTCTTTGTTGGGCAGTATGTAAGTGTATCAGCAGGATTTGCAGCTATTACAAATGGCAATTATATGCGGATAATTGCTAAAACTGCTACTACTATAACTTTGAATGCTAATAGTGATTCAGCACAAGTCAATGTAACGGTAGCTACTATTGATCCGGTATGGGTTGAAGTATTAAAGGTACAAGCGGAACACACATTACAAACACTAACCTATGCTGCTTCCGTTACTCCTGATTTGTCTCTTGGAAATATTGTAAAAATAAATTTAACTGGGAATCTTGAAGTAGCAAACCCGGCAAATCTAACGACAGGGCAACGGGTTTGTATATATTTAATAGCAGATGGGACTAATAGAGATATAACATGGGGAACCCAATGGGAAACAGCAGGGTTTACTTTAACAGCGAACCTACAAACAATGATTGAGTTTGTAGCTGTAACAAGTACTAAGTTAATACAGTTAAACGCGCCTGTTCAAAATGCTCAATAACTTTTTATTTGAAAGGGAAAATATAAGAAAATGAATTACACATGGTTTAGAATACCGGTGTCGCTTCAGGGCTTATTGATGTTCCCTTTAGCTCGAATGGCCGATTTATCTTCATGGCTACCCGCGCTGGAACTCTAAGCATAAGGATTCATGCAGTCTTGACATAAACAGAAAAGGAACCTGATATGAGCGAATGGCTGAAACAAAACGCAACTTACAATA
This sequence comes from Bacteroidota bacterium, assembly GCA_043826845.1. Taxonomy (GTDB): domain Bacteria; phylum Bacteroidota; class Bacteroidia; order Bacteroidales; family CAYTAU01; genus JBDRPR01. The sequence goes on along the minus strand of JBDRPR010000358.1, from coordinate 282 downwards.
AAATCAGTCTATCGCTGTTCATCGGACTTTTATCTTTTCTTGCTCTTCAGATTTATAACAAAGTTGACGCCATGCCGGAAAAGTTTGTTGGTATTACAGGGTATTTGAACGACCATTTACAATTAAATTCCCAATATGCAATCGACCAGAGACGGGTAGAAGTGGCAATATCTGAAATCCAAAAAGACGTGAAGGAAATCCTGAAGGCACTTAAATGACGCCCCGAGAAATAGCCTTAAAGGTTGCTTGGTCACATTTAAACAGTCCTTATCTATGGGGCGG
>JBDRPR010000357.1:0-2132 GCA_043826845.1 Bacteroidota bacterium | reverse complement strand
AATTAATGAAGATATTATTCCTGAGACAATTATTGAAGTTGAAACTCCTCAGCATGATACTGAAAGTTCATATATTACTGATGAAGACCTGGCAACACAGACAGGGGGTCAGGAAATAGTTGATTCCGGAGATCAGATACTGACAGAACAAATAATTAATGAAGATATTATTCCTGAGACAATTATTGAAGTTGAAACTCCTCAGCATGATACTGAAAGTTCATTTATTACTGATGAAGACCTGGCTACACAGACAGGGAGTCAGGAAATAGTTGAAGTTCTGGAAGCAGAATATAAACCTGAAATAAATACTACTGAAGATAAACTTTTATTACAGGAACAGATTAATATTCAATCTGAAAGTGAAGCATCTCAATCGATAAGTAGTACCATAGAACAACAGGTTATTTCAGTTGAAAATCTGATAGTTCCGATGGATGAAAATGTTATATCTGAAGAATCGGACAAAAAGACTCCTGAATTTCAGGAAATTGAACTAAAACAGATAGATTCTGAAATAAAATTAAGCCTTGCAGATCAGGTTCTTCAAAAAGTTAATGAAATAAGAAAAAATCAAAATCCTGCGTCAACTCCAAATATTGCAGACATTATATTAAATAAATACAAAGAGCAAAAATTAGTACAAAGTGTATTTCCTAAGAAGATTGTTGAAAATGTTCCAGTGATTGAAGAACAGCAGGCATTTATTGAAACTGAAAAGTTAATTGTGACAGATCAGACTGTTTTTAATGAAAAAATTGCGGATTCCATTCAGACTGAACCTGATATTGAGGAAATTTCAGAAGAAATAATTCCAGATTCCTCTGTTATTCCTGAGCCGGATTCTGATGTTTCGGAGTACACTCCGGTAATGGATTTTGAAGAAATCCCAATACCCGAGGGACTGGTAAATGATTTTGTAAGCGAACAGAGTGTAATTGAAAATGTCACAGAAGAAACTCTGGTAAATAATGAATTATTTACTGAAGAAATAAAAATTGAAGAAACTATTGATACAACAGCAGGTGATATTGAAAATATTGATAAATCAAATGTTGAAGGGGGTCAGAATGATTTACTGATTTCTGAAATTGCGACCGAATCAACTGTTACAGAAGATATTCGTGACATTGTGGGAGATCATGATAAAGGAAATGAAATGGCTGATTTATCATATAGTGGGATAGATTATTTTCAATTATTTGATGCATCGGAAATTGAAACAGATGTTGAAATTGAGAATGTCCCTGAAAATAAATTGTTAAAACCTGATGATACAAATGATGGTCTGTCATTTTCTGAATGGCTTAATGTTTTTAGTAATGAGACCCACAAGAAGGAAAATATAAAAAAAGAGATTCTGACAAATGGGAAAAATAACATTATTGATCAGTTTATTATCAGCAATCCTAGAATCACACAGGAACAAACACAACACACAATTAAGGATTATCAATTCGATAATGAGCCTGTTGATGAAAATTTTATCACAGAGACTCTGGCGAATATATATGTAAAACAGGGTTATTATAAAAAAGCAATCCAGGCATATGAAAAATTATGTTTGAAATATCCGGAAAAAATCATTTACTTTGTTGCTCAAATTGAAAAAATAAACGAATTCCTTTTAAATAAAAAATAATTGATATGTACTATCTGGTTTCAATTCTTGTAATTATTGTGTGTTTTCTTCTAATTCTTATCGTATTGGTTCAAAATCCAAAAGGAGGAGGGTTGTCTTCAACATTTGGAGGGTCGAATCAATATTTAGGTGCAAGAAAGACTACTGATTTTCTTGAAAAAGCGACATGGACTCTGGCAATTGCACTGCTTGTATTATCTCTGGCTGGAAGTATGACAATACAAAGAGGAGAAGAAGTTGACCCCAATAAAACCATCCTTGAAGGCATGGCAACTCCTGATGAGAACAATTATACTAATTTACCGGCAGTTGAACCTGTAGAGGATGAGGTTCCTAAAAATTAGAAGAATTTAATCAGATCAAATATTATAAATGTCAGTCTGTCATATTGGCTGACATTTTTTTTCTCTGTACCAAATTTTATTAAAATTATGTAATTCTGTCAATAATTCTCTATAAATTCAAAAAAAATAGATCGGAAGAGCACACG
>JBDRPR010000356.1:0-3127 GCA_043826845.1 Bacteroidota bacterium | reverse complement strand
TGTAGTTGGTAACCAAACCGTCTAAACTCGTGTAGTTTGTAAAAGCAGAACCATCAAACTTTGATAGTCCATCACTTGTTCCAATCCATTTATTTCCCTGTGGATCTATAGTAATAGATTCTATAAAATTGCCAACCAATCCATCAGTAGTTGTATAATTTGTCCATGATGTTCCATTAAAAATTGTAAGGCCATCAAATGTTCCAACCCAAATATTATTCTGCACATCTGTCTTAATGCATGAAGGATATTGACTAAAAAATCCATTTGAAAATGCATAGTTGGTAAATGAATTTCCATCAAATTTTGATACTCCCCCCAAATATTCACCAATCCATAAATTGTTTTGTGAATCAATGGCGATTGATCTTATATCTCCAGAAATTAAACCATCAGCAACAGTATAAGATGTCCATGTTACACCATCTAATTTTGATAACCCACCTTCTGTTGCTACCCAAATAGCCCCTGAGATGTCATCCTTCTTTATATCATGAACAGTATTGTTAATGAGCCCATTATTAATGTCATAAATTGCCAGAAGAGTTCCATTTTTATGATACTTATACAATCCACCCTGTGTTCCAAACCAAAAATAATCACCTTCAACTTCCAGACAATTAACATTTCTTGGATTTGTATAACTGATACAACTTAATTGTGCGGTTGTAATCATGTGAAGGCACAAAAAAAATAATAGCAAGAAAAAATAATTCTTTTTCATGACTGAAATATTATTAGTTTTTATTGTACAATCAATTTACCCTTATAATTTTCATTCCCCTTGATTTCTATATAATAGATACCGGGAGCGTAACTGCTAATATCAAGAGATTGCTTCGTTACACTCCTCGCCCCCGATAGTGATCGGGAGACGGTTTGGATTTGTTTTCCGGTTATATCTGTTATAGAAATCGTATAAGGTTCATTCTCAGGATTTGGAAATTCGATAGTTACGGTTTCAGAAGCCGGGTTGGGGTAGATGGAGAGGGGCAGATAAGCTTTGGTTTCAGCTAAAATTACAAAAACTCCATTGTCTTTTCTGTTTGAGAAAGAGGTTCCACCCTGATTACATGCAGGATCACGCTTAACACCTACAAGGTAATAATATAAACTATATACATTGTTGTCATTATAACTGGTCTGAGTACCTGGAATACTGTCATATAGCTGCATAGTCATTGGTGTTGTACCCTTGTAAATGTAATACATAGATGGAGTAAAAAGACCACTCTCATCAATATATGGAGTCCAGCTTAGACCCATTGTGCTGCCGAATGCTGCTATAGTAAGGTTCATAGTGTTATGATAATAACTTAATGTTGATTCATTAAAACAAGAATCAACTAGTGAGATTTTATAACGATTTCCATACGATTCAGGCTGGCTTGCATAATCAATTAGCTCAGGAGAATCTGTATAAGCAATAAAACCAATTGAAGTATAGTAATTTGTGGCCAATTCCTTATAAACATAATAGCCAATTGTCCCGACATCAGGAGTTTTTTCCCAAGTAATTTTGTTTTTCCATGTCAGAGTATCAACGGTTACCAGACAAATCTCTTCATCCTGATATGGTTCCTGTACAAAAACAGTAATATCAGTTGTATCTGATGCTGCACAGTTTTCATTTGTAACAGTTACATTATATGTATCTGAATTATAAACTGAAATATTTTGAGAGCTTGAACCGTTTGACCATAAGTAACTGTAATTATTGCCTGATTGAATATTTGTAATCACGGCATTAAGTTGAACTGAATTTCCAACGCATAAATTTAATGTACTTTGCGGTATAATACTTACATCCGGATATGAGTTTACTTTTATAGGTTTTATTAAGGAATCTTTACATGTACCATTTATTGCAGTAAGTTTAACCTCAAATATTCCCGGATTAGAATATATGAAACTTGGGTTTTGTAGAGTATCATCGATAATATTATTATTTTCAAAATCCCAGTAAAATATTGTGTGATTATCTGTCTTTTTTGATAGATCAGTAAAACTTGTAATTTGAGTTAAACATGCTGTATCAGCAATAAAGTTGACATAAGGCGCAGCACAAGTGATCTCAGTTAAACCGGCCACACTTGATATCCATAAATTTTTATCAAAAACATTAATTTCGATATCAGTAATATAATTATTTATTATGCCATGACTTGTATTATATTCAGCCCATGAGCTACCATTCCAATGAAGTAAGCCTTTTCCCGATGTTCCGAGCCATATATCATTTTGATCAATAAACCCCAGCGCAACTGTTAAATATGACGGTGGTGGCATGAGATATGTAAATACAGTATCGTTAAATTTACATAAAGCATTATAGTTAAGTACCCATTTATTATTGTTACAATCAACAAAAATATCTTCTACACCATCCACAATTAAACCATTTGAACTTGTGTAATTTGTCCAATCTGTTCCATCATACCCGGAGAGTCCGTATGGAGTACAAAACCATACAACATTATTCGTATCTATGGCTATTTTATTAACCTGATTATTAATTAATCCATCAGTTGTTGTATAATTTGTAAATGTAGTACCATCAAATTTTGAAACACCAGAATTTGTTCCTATCCATATAATATTATTTTTATCAATGGCTATAGAATAAACCTGCATACTGATTAAACCATCAACATCACTATAATTGGTAAAAGTATTTCCATCATACATTGAAACTCCCCAACCGCCTATCCATGCATTATTCTGTTGATCAAAAGCAATTTCCATTGCATATAGTCCAGCTAAACCATCTTCAGTTGTATAGTTTGTCCAGTTTATTCCATCAAATTTTGAAACACCAGAATTTGATGAAACCCATTTGTTATTATACCCATCAATTGTCAAATCATGCAAATAATTACTGCCAATACTTGAAGGTGTGGCATAGGTCAGGAAATTCATTCCATCAAACCTTGAAACACCATTATTTGTTCCAAACCAAATATTATTTTGAGCATCAACAACTACATCATTAACTTCATTATTTGGTAAATCCGAATTATATGTTGTATAATTTGTAAATGCAGTACCATCAAATTTTGAAACACCAGAATTTGATGAAACCCATTTGTTATTATACCCATCAATTGTCAAATCATGCAAATAATTA
>JBDRPR010000355.1:0-7005 GCA_043826845.1 Bacteroidota bacterium | reverse complement strand
GAAATAACATTTGTGAAATTATTTAGCATCCCGATTTTATCAATCCCCGAAATTTGAATTCTTGCAAGGAATGACATTATTTTGTGAGTTGTCCAATTAGCTGAAATAATACGATCACCAAAACTTGATGACATTTTTATTGCATTTGGACACTTCTTTTTATGAATAATTATTTCATTTTCATTATTAAGATAGCCGATTACATCATCGCCTGGAATAGGATTACAGCATTTTGACAGTACATAATCCTGCTCATCTACTTCTTCAGTTAACAGAAAAGGTTTTTTAATGTCATAGCTAACATCAGAAATGATTTCGTGTGTTTGTTTCTTCTTTTTTCTGCCAGTTGTTTTGTTAATTTGCAATTGCCAGTATCTTATCCATTTATTTCTGGACTTCTTTTTTATTATTTTTTTAATATCATCAAGATCTATAATACCGCTACCTATTTTTACATAAAAATCATCTTTTGATCGAATATTATATCCATTCAGGAGTTTTCTGAATATGATAGAACTAAGAGAAATATCCAATTCTTTCAACTTGTTGTCAAGTATTTCTTTACCTTCAGTCAGATACAATTTTCTTTCTACTTTAAATGCATCCTTTATATTTCCCTTAGCTTTTGCAGTGATAACAAAATCAAGCCATTCTCTTTTTGGTTTTTGTTTATCGGATGTCAGAATTTCAACCTGATCACCACTATGCAGTTTATAACTTAAAGGTACAAGTTTGTGATTAACCTTTGCCCCGATAGCAAAATTACCTATGTGTGAATGAATCTCATAAGCAAAGTCGAGTGCAGTTGAACCTTTTGGCAGTCTTTTCAGTAATCCTTTAGGAGTAAAAACAAAAATTTCTGATGTATATAAATTCATTTTGAATTCATCAAGAAACTCCAGTGCATCAGATTCGGGATTTTCAAGTAATTCGCGAATTCGTTTTATCCATTTATCCAGTTCCCCTTCACCTCCATCATCTCCTTTATACATCCAGTGAGCCGCATATCCACGTTCTGCAATATCATCCATTCGATGAGTACGAATCTGAACTTCTACCCATTTTCCTTCATGTCCCATTACGGTGGTATGCAAAGCTTCATAACCATTTGCTTTTGGTGTACTTACCCAGTCTCTTAACCTATCAGGGTTTGGTTGATATATATCAGTAATAAGTGAATATATTTTCCAGCATTGTGTTTTTTCAGGAATATTTTTTTCCGGTTCAAAAATAATCCGGATAGCAAAAATATCATATATCTCCTCAAAGGGGACATTTTTAATCTGCATTTTATTCCATATTGAATATATGGATTTTGGTCTCCCCGTAACACTAAATTGAATACCTTCTTCAGTTAATTTATTTATAATAGGAAGAGTAAATTTATTAATATAAATTATTCTTTTTTTCTCGCTGTCTTTTATTTTCTGATGTATCTCACCATAGATTGAGGGATGTTGATATTTTAAGCTCAGGTCTTCCAGTTCTGTTTTTATCGCATATAAACCCAGGCGATGGGCAAGTGGAGCATATAAAAACAGAGTTTCTCCTGCAATTTTCAGCTGTTTGTGCTGAGGCATAGCCCCAAGCGTACGCATATTGTGAAGTCTGTCTGCAAGTTTTATTAAAATTACCCGCATGTCATCAGACAATGTCAACAACATTTTACGGAAATTTTCTGCCTGAAGAGAGGATTCTTCATCAAAAACATTAGAAATTTTTGTTAAACCATCGATAATATGAGAGATCTTAGGTCCAAAAAGTCTTTCTATGTCTTCTAATGTATAATCGGTATCTTCTACAACATCGTGTAAAAGAGCAGAAACAACAGATTTTGTTCCAAGTCCGATTTCACTGGAAACAATTTTTGCAACTTCTATAGGGTGAATAATGTATGGTTCGCCTGTTCTGCGACGCATTTGCTTATGTGCATCATTAGCAAGATCAAAAGCTTTCCGGATTAAGTCCTTGTTCTCTTTTGTTCTGGCTCTAAGACAAACTTTTAAAATCTCATCAAATTCATTTTCAATCCGTATTTTTTCCTGATCAGTAAGCATGAAAATAAATTGTTTTATGCAAAATTAATTAAAATAATTCCATTTAGGGGATTTTTCTAATGAAACTAATTTGAAAAAAATTAAGGATAAATCAATGAGAAGGTTCCTCTTTTTTCATATATTTTATTTTCTGCAGTTTGAAAACTTAAAAAATATGAATAAGTCCCTTCTTTGGCATTTCTCCCTTTAATTTTTCCATTCCATCCTTGAGACGGATCTGATGTTTTGAAGATAATTTCACCCCATCGGTTATAAATGTAAAAAGAATAATTTTCTGAAGATGCAAAAAGAACAAATGGTCTGAAAACATCGTTGTAGCCATTATTATCAGGCGAAAAAGCATTAGGAATATGAACGTATGGATTTTCAGAAATACAGGCTAGATTTGACCGACTTTTTCCTTGAACACCATATGGATTGTTGCTTCCTTCAATGGCTTCAATAAAATAGCAAAAATTTCCACTTACCTTATATATTACATATTCGTCATATATTTTTTCAAAAGACAGAGATGTAACATCAATAGTGGTATTTGGAGAATACACCGTTTCTATTAACTCAGGCGTATTGTTTTCATCAACTTTATATACGTTATATTGACTGACATTATCAATCCATTCAGTATAACCATTCCAGGTTAATTCGTGTTTAAGTGTATCGGGGTGTGATATATTCAATAAAATATTTCCTGCAATATTTGATTCTTTTTCAATTTGATCACATTCGTTATAAGCTGCCAATTTGTAATATTTTTGTTCGTTCTTCATGTCAATTGCCTGTGAATATGTGATTTTTGAAGAAAAAGGTGCATCATATGTTTGTATGGCTGAATACAAACCGTCAATCTGGTCTGATTCAAGCAACTTAAAACTATTTATTGTTTCATATGCATTGTCTGTTGTAAATGACAGGCTAATAAGGTTATAATCGGAAATTGTTGCGAAGTCGGCATTCAGAAATTTAATAGATTCCGGAAGATCTGCAATTATGCAAGTTTTGTTGGAGGTAGATCTGAGTTCATCTGAATTATAGGCTTCTATGTAGTAACAATAATAATCATCATTAACAATAGAAGTATCATAATATGCTTGAGATGAGCCTGAAGCCGTATCTATAATAATAAAATTCCCTGAGTCTTCAACATCCCTGTAAATAATATATCCAAGCACTTCGTTATTCCAGTTTACATAAGAATTAAAACTGATTTTGATTTTATTGACACAATCCTGCCTTATGTTATATGGAAACAAATATATTGTATTGTGGTATTGATCAATGTTAGTCATCGGACTTACGTTATTGCTGGAATCAAAAGCTGCAATACGATATTGTTCGGAATAAAGATTTGCATTTGAACCTGTGTCAATGTAGCTGACTATTGATTGACCATAAACAGAATCTATAGGAAGCCAGTTAATTTTTTTTCTGTATATCACATATCCTTTTGTGTCTGCAGAATCGCTTTGTATCCAGGAAATTGTAACATAATTGGTTGCCGGATCAACTGAAACATATTGTAATTCAGGAGTATCTGGTGGAGTAATGTCCTGAGAAAATAATAAATTTATCAGAAAAAAGAATAATATGTTTAAAACCAGAAATCTCATTTAGTGTTAAGTTAAATGTAATATGATGTTTACCTTAAGTTGGCAATTGGCAAATAGCAGTTTGCAATTCATAGAGATATTTTCTGTTTAGATTTATACTTCTCAGGATTTTCTACCATATGATTCAGCATTCGACCTACTTCTTCTGACTTGTTACGAAGTTCCTGATGTTCTTCCTGTGAGATATACATACAGCTTACTGCAAAATCAAGTGAAACTTGTGTTTCAGTGTTTTCCATGTCCGCATCGCTCATTTTACTTGAAAAATGTTTTGGATATTGCCTTTTCCTGTATCCCTCTCCAATTGCCCGACAAATTGAATGTGATGACCTCCTGACCTGATCTGTCAATTCATACTTTTCTTCTGAGGGGAATTTCTTTGTGATTTCAAAAACTTCCATAGCCATAGCAAATGCTTTTTTATAAACTGTTAAATCCCGAAAATTTCCTGCCATAATCTCAGTTTATTACTTACTTTTTACTTTAACACTTTTGCCAACTGCTCATTTTTTAAAATATATTAAAATTGAGTTAACACGATATTAGTCGTATTTTCCCGCAATAATTTCATATAAGTTTTCATCATTCAAATACTTGTTTGCCAGCACATTCAATGTGCCAGAATTAATATTTTTAACTGTTTCAATGTACTTATCAAAATAACTGTAATCAAGTCCGAAATCAATTATTGACCTGAAACTATCTGATAACGCAAATGGTCCATCAAATATTTTCAATAATTCCCCCATAATGTAACTTTTCACAGATTTAAGTTCTTCTTCACCAATCAATTCTTCTCTGAGAATTTTCATTTCTTTATATATTTCCTTAATAGTAGCTTTTGTCACATCAGCACCGACTTCAGTTACAATCACAAAAAATCCTGAATGTAACATTGAGCCTATTGCAGAACCAATTCCGTATGTGAAACCTTTATCTTCACGAATATTAGACATTAAACGACTTCCGAAATAACCTCCAAATACAGTATTCAGTATCTGTAATCCAATAAAATCTTCATGATATTTATTGATTGTGATTTTTCCGATTCTGATCGCTGACTGAACTGCATCATGTTTATCAATAAAATGTAGTTTCTCACTATTCGCTGAAATTGCAGGTATTATTTCGGTAATTTTGCTTTTTCTCTGCCAGTTGGAATCACCAAAGTACTTTTCAACGGTTTTCAAAACAGAACTTTTTATTTTACCGGAAATTATTATTTTGCAATTATCTGCAGTATAATGACGTTTATGAAAGTCGAAAAGTTGCTTTTTGTCTAAATTATCAAAGTCATTCAATTCTAAATTATTCCCATATGGGTGATTTTTACCGAATAACACATTCCAGAATTTTCGATGAGCGAGTGTTTTAGTTTTTGCGGAATCAATAATGAACTGTTGTTTTCTGTTTTGTAGATGTGTGATTAGCTCAGATTCTGGGAAAACCGGATTTTTAATTATATCGTATAAGACATCCAGAGTTTTATCCAGATGTTTATTGAGTGTTACCAGACTTAGTCCGGCAAAATCTTTATCTGTAAAATGATTTAATATAGCTCCGTAAAAATCAATTGTTTCTGAAATCTCTTTTGATGTTCTTGATTTTGAACCTTCAGCAAGCATTTCATTTGTTGAGGAAGCAACAAGTGGAGAAGTCTGATGCCATATTCCTGCATTAAAAATAAAATCAATTTTACATATATCCTGAAATCCCGCATTTATCAGGTAAACAGGTATGCCGTTTTTTAATACCTGATAATCAGCTTTAATATAATCTATCTTTTCGATGTCATTAAATTGTGGGGCTATTTTTCTGTCTAATTTGCTCATAATTATCTGGTTATTTTGCATAATAAAATAGTGTACAACAATTTTCTGCTCTGAATATTTTATTTGCAGTTTTTTTAATATTGTCTGCAGTTACATCAGAATATTTTGTGATCTCATCATTTATTTCCTCTGCTTTTCCAATTAATTCATGATATGACAAACGCATAGCAATATTTAGTGGAGACATTTGTGACAGCATAAAAGTAGATTCAATTTTATTTTTAATTTTATTCAACTCATTATCTGAGATATTTTCTGCGCATAAAATTTCTATTTCATTGATAATTGCCAGATCGGCATCTTCCATCTTAATTTTGTCTGATAAGGTCCCTTCTATAATCAACAAGCCATCGTCTATGCTTCCCATAATATATGCATCTATCTCACTGAAAATTTTCTGATCTTTAACAAGCCTGCTGTACAATCTCGATGATTTCCCATTGGAAAGAATATCCGAAATCAAATCGGCAGAATAATAATCAGGATCATTCCTTGCACACATATGATAAGCTTTATATATTGAGTTGAAGGGAACATCTCTGATAACAGAAAGCTTCCTTTCTTCTTTTTGAACAGGTTCTGCGGGTAGTTTTCTTTTTTTAATTTCCCTTTTTTCAATATCTCCGAACCATTTTTTTGATAATTTTTTTATTTCATCTGTTTTTACATTCCCAACAATAGTCATAATCGAATTATTGGGAGCGTAATGATTATAAAAGAATTTTTTTACATCCTCCAGAGTCGCATTTTCTATATGACTGATCTCTTTGCCAATAGTTGCCCATTGATAAGGATGTTTTTTGTATGCCAGTGGTCTAAGCAAAAGCCATACATCTCCATAAGGTTGGTTCAGATATCGCTGTTTAAATTCTTCAATAACCACATTTCTCTGAACATCAAGGCTTTTTTTTGAAAATGCCAGACTTAACATTCTATCTGATTCCAGCCAGAAAGCCGTTTCAATATTTTCTTTGGGAAGTGTAATATAGTAATTTGTGATATCATTATTTGTGAAAGCATTGTTGTTCCCGCCTGTTTTCTGTAATTCGCCATCAAATGAAGGAATATTTAATGACCCACCAAACATTAAATGTTCGAATAAATGTGCAAATCCTGTTTTATCTGAATGCTCATCCCTGGCTCCAACGTTATAAAGCATATTTACAACTGCAATTGGAGTTGACTTGTCATGCTGAACAATAACTCTTAAGCCATTATCAAGAGTGAATTTTTCAAATTTTATCATAAGTTTTTATTATATAAACGATTGAATTCAGGTTTGGTTCTCATATACCAACTACATTTTAATTATTCAAAGATATTAAACATATCAGTGATTAAATAAAATTAGAACAAAATCTGACATACTTTTATTTTTTTCTCATTAATGATATGTATAGATTAAAGAGAAAAATAGTAAAGAGTTTCTTCGGTCATTGTAGAAATATTTTATAAACAAAAACTCCTCTATTAGTTGTTTTTTAATTATTAACTGATGTTACGCAAAAT
>JBDRPR010000354.1:0-2861 GCA_043826845.1 Bacteroidota bacterium | reverse complement strand
GATAAATATTACTTCAAACCCTTCTCAGGATATCTTCCCTATGTGGTACAAAGATGAAATATATTTTTTATCTGACCGTGACAGAATTATGAACCTATTTGCATACAACATACAGACAAAAGAAACAAGAAAAATTACTGATTATACTGATTATGATATTAAATTCCCTTCGATTGGAAATAATAAAATTATTTTTGAAAAAGGTGGATATATTTATGTTTTTAATATTGATAATCAAAAAACCGAAAAAATCTCAATAGAAATCTCAGACGATCTGATCAGTGGAAGAAATGAATTAAAAGATGCTTCGAAAAATATTAATTATGCTCATATCTCACCTGACGGGAACAGGATAGTTTTTTCTGCCAGAGGGGATATTTTTTCGGTTCCTGTAAAAAGCGGAATCACACTTAATCTTACACAATCAGCAGCAGCTCATGACCGAAATGCTGTCTGGTCTCCTGATGGAAAATATATTGCATGGATATCAGATATGAACGGAGAAAATGAAATTTACATCCAAAAACCTGATTGTATTGAAAAGCCTGTTCAACTGACAAAAAATTCGGATACTTATATGTACCGTTTAAAATGGTCTCCTGATAGTAAAAAGATCATGTGGAGCGACAGAAAACTCAGACTTCAATATATTGATATTGAAACAAAAAACACAACTCTTGTTATTCAGTCTGCAAATCAGGAAATCAGAGTCTATAACTGGTCGCCTGATAGTAAATGGCTGACTTATTCATATAATGAGAAAAAAAACTTTCAAAAAGTAATGATTTATAATCTTGAGAAAAATAAAAATCATGAAGTTACTCAGGATTGGTTTTCTTCGACACAACCGGTTTTCAGTAGTGACGGCAAGTATCTCTGTTTTGTATCAGAAAGGGATTTCAACCCCACTTACAGTGATATTGAATGGAACTATTCATACAAAGAAATGTCGAGAATATATCTGGTGATTTTATCAAAAACAACAAAATCGCCCTTCTCTCCCGAAAATGCGGAAGTTGACATGAGCAAACCCGAAGAATCAAAAAAAGATAAAACCGAGACTCCTGCCTTTTCTGATATGATAGTTGATATTGACGGTATCCAGGACAGAGTGATTTCCATACCGGTAAAAGCAGCCAATTACAGAAATATTTCAATAGTTGATGAAAATGTATATTATCTCAGAAATGCTGAAAATGAAAAGACTGCATTATATATTTACAACCTAAAAGATCAGAAAGAAACCAAAGCAGGTGACTTTGATTCATATAAAATCTCAGCAAATAATAAAAAAATGATGATTATCAAAGACTCTAAGTATTATATTGTTGATATTCCAAAAGCTGAGGTTAAAATTGAAAAAAATGTAGGCCTTGAGAATATGAAGGTCATGACTGATCTTAAAAAAGAATGGACACAGATATATAATGAAAGCTGGAGACAAATGCGTGATTTTTTCTACGATCCAAATATGCACGGAGTTAATTGGGGCGCTGTTAAAGATAAATATTCTGTAATGTTGCCTTTTGTTAATAACAGAAATGATTTGAATTACCTGATTGGAGAAATGATTGGAGAACTTAGTTGCGGTCATGCTTATGTTAGTGGTGGCGATAAGCCTGCTCCCAAAAGAATTTCTATGGGGTTATTAGGTGCAAAAATCAGTAAACATGAATCCGGATATTTTAAAATTGATAAGATACTTGAAGGAGAAAACTGGAATAAGTCTTTAAGGTCTCCCCTTACTGAACTGGGTGTTGATGTTAATATAGGCGATTATATTATTATGATAAATGGTAAATCTGTAAAAGATGTCGATGATTTATACTCTTTACTAGTAAATATGGCCGATAAACAGGTTGAATTTTACTTTAATTCAAAACCTGTACCTGAAGGAGCAAAAAAATCAATTGTAATACCAATTGCCGATGAATCACCTTTATATTATTATAACTGGGTTCAGAACAATATTAAAAAAGTAAATGATGCAACCAAGGGACAAGTAGGATATATTCATATTCCCGACATGGGAGTCGATGGATTAAATGAATTTGTCAAGTATTTTTATCCACAATTAAACAGGAAAGCTCTAATTATTGATGACCGAGGAAATGGAGGAGGAAATGTATCTCCTATGATAATTGAAAGATTAAGGCGTGAATTATCCTTAATGAGTGCAAGCAGAAATTCATCAGAAGGGAATCCCAAACCTTCCCAGATGCATTACGGACCAAAAGTTCTGCTGATGAACAACTATTCTGCCTCTGACGGTGATTTATTTCCCTATCAGTTTAAAAAACATAATCTTGGAAAAACAATAGGTGTAAGAAGCTGGGGAGGTGTTGTAGGAATACGTGGTTCATTGCCATTTATTGACGGAGGACAACTGCAGAAACCTGAATTTGCTCATTATGATTCCGAAGGAAAAGAGTTTATTATTGAAGGATATGGTGTTGATCCTGATATAGTAATTGACAATGATCCTGCAAAGGAATATGAAGGAATTGATGAACAACTGAATAAAGCTGTTAAAATTGCTCTTGAAGAATTGGAAAAATGGAATAAATCATATCCCGAAATACCTCCATTTCCTGATAAAAGTAAATAATTTTTTATCAGATTTTTTGTAGTTTTATTGTTATTGTTGAAAGCAGAAGATGAACAACTTATTAAACAATTATAGGGAGATATTGAATGAAAGCACGCGTCTTGGATTTATCTGACTTTCAGGCAGACGTACGCAAACGGGTGTTTTTTCTTAATTTTATAAAGTGGCGCAACGGTTACCATTGTTACCTGCTGGCTTTATATATTAAATATTTTAATTCTTTTATCTATTAAACCTTGCATTTTTTCTTTTT
>JBDRPR010000353.1:0-24286 GCA_043826845.1 Bacteroidota bacterium | reverse complement strand
TAAAAAATTTCAAAGATTAAAAGTGTAAGTATATATAAGAATCTTTATTTTTTTCTAATCGCATCTCTATTACTATAAGAGTTTTCAAATGAGTAAATTAATAAATTTCAAAATTGCATCAAAAGTAATCAGCAGAAATTTATTTATTATAGCTGTTTCATTATTAGTTTGTGCTGTTATCGCATTCTATTATTCGGAGAAAATGATGCCTTTTATATTTTCCTCAATAATAGCTTTATTACTTAGTGTATTATTCTATTTAATGACTCGAAAACAAAATGATGAAGTTAAAATCAATAAAAAAGATGCTTACTTTACTGTAACATTTTCATGGTTAATTATATGCTTATTAGGGTGTCTTCCATATATTTTTTCAGGTGCAATTCCTTCTTTTATCAATGCTTTTTTTGAATCTGTTTCAGGATTTACTACAACCGGTTCTTCAATATTGACTGATATTGAAGCATTGCCAAAATCAATAATATTTTGGAGAAGTTTAACTCATTGGATAGGCGGAATTGGAATTATAGTATTAGTAATCATTGTTATGCCGTCATTACAAATAGGAGGATATCACCTTTTCACACTCGAATCTTCATCACAAGAAAAAATTATGCCAAGGATAAAAACTATTGGATATCGCTTGTTATTAATTTATATTATTCTTACAGTTGTAGAAATACTTTTATTAATGGCTGGGAATATGAATCTTTATGAAAGTATTTGTCATGCTTTTGGAACCATTGCTACTGGAGGATTTTCTCCAAAAAACACAAGTATTGCAGGATATTCGCCATATATACAGTATATTATAATGATTTTTATGTTATTGTCGGGTATGAACTTCGTAATTCATTATTATGTCTTGAAACGGAATTTTAAAAAAATAAATGAGAATGAAGAACTGAAATTTTACATATTAGTTATTTTAATTATCGGTTTAATTGTAACAATTACATTATTCTTTTCAATGCAAAAAACGTTAGAAGAATCTTTTAGAGAGGCATTTTTTCAAGTTATTTCAATAATTACATGCACAGGATATGCTACCGCAGATTATGTGCAATGGCCTGAATTTGCGTGGATTATTATCTTTTTCGCAATGTTTCTTGGCGGAAGCACTGGATCCACAGCAGGTGGAATAAAAATGGTAAGACATCTGATACTATTAAAAAATATAAAAATAATTTTTCGTAAATTGCTTTCACCCAATGCTG
Source organism: Bacteroidota bacterium (assembly GCA_043826845.1). Lineage (GTDB taxonomy): Bacteria > Bacteroidota > Bacteroidia > Bacteroidales > CAYTAU01 > JBDRPR01. Next base: position 23,069 of record JBDRPR010000353.1, on the reverse strand, counting down.
TATTACAAGTGCGTTTAAACAAAAAAAGTTTAAGCAATAAAACAAATAGCTCAATAATGACTTTTATAACTATTTATTTGATGATTTTTATTATTGGGAGCCTCTTATTAGTTATTCTTGGCGTTGATGCGAAAACAGCAAGTAGTTCTGTTGCAACTTGCATGGCTGGAATAGGTCCCGGCATTGGAACCGTTGGTCCTGCAAGTAACTTTGCTCACCTTCCGGATATTGGGAAGGTAATACTGACTTTTCTAATGCTTATTGGGCGATTAGAAATATATACAGTAATTATGTTGTTTTCCAAAAGTTTTTGGAGTAAGTAGTTCAATAAATACAATTACATTTGCATTTTTGTAGCATAAAATATATAAAATGAAAATCATAAATCAAAGATTCTTCACAAATTTTATCTCAAAAATTAATCATTATTTACTTTCTGTGATAATTGTCGGAGTTACAGCAGTTATCTGTACTCCTTTTTCAAATTCACAAAGTTATCATGTCGTTTCTTTTGTTCTGCTATTTGTCGTTTCATTCCTGGCTACCTTCATGCGCATGGGTAGTGTTTTGCTCGCTTCAACACTAAGTGCTTTGGTTTGGAACTTTTTTTTTATTCCTCCTCACTACACTTTTCATATAGATAAAGTTGAAGACATCCTAATGTTTGGTATGTTTTTCATTATTGCATTACTAAACGGAGTTTTAACGACCAGAGTAAGGAGACAGGAACAATTGGCACGAGATAGAGAAGAACGTACGAATGCATTGTTTCAGATAACTAAAGAACTTTCAAAAGCCAGTGGAATTGATGATGTATTAACAGTAGCAATTGAAGGTTTAAAAAATCATTTTGCTTTTGAATCTTTTTTTATATTGCAGGATGAAAACAAGTTACTTCTTTCTTCGGATAAACTGCCAAAAGAGATGAAATTATCTAAGAATGAATTTGATGTTGCCAATTGGGTGTTTGAACATTCTCAAAAAGCAGGCAAATTCACAGATACATTATCTTCTGTCGATTTCACTTTTTATCCACTACTTGGAACAAGATTAAATCCAGGTGTTGTTGCTGTTAAACTTGACAGACCATTTTCAGGAGATAAAAAGATATTTCTTGATACATTTATAACGCTGTTTTCTAATGCAATGGAAAGAGAATTTTTAGGAAAATTAGCCCAAAAGGCTCGTTTCCTCGATGAATCTGACAGGTTATATAAAGCATTATTTAATTCCATTTCACATGAATTGAGAATACCTGTTGCGACAATAATGGGTGCAACCGATACTTTGCTCACATCTCCACATTCAGGGGTTGTTCAATCTGTTCTCTATAATGAAATATTTACAGCATCTATACGATTGAACCGGCTAATAGAAAATCTGTTAAACATGTCAAGGCTAGAAAGTGGTAGAATTTCTGTTCATTTGGATTGGTATGATATAAATGATCTAATTAACAAAGTTACTGAAGATTTAAAAGACGATTTAAAACCATTTTCGTTAATTGTATCAATTCCTGATGATATTCCTTTAGTTAAAATTGATTATGGTTTATTGGAACATGTATTGTACAATATCTTATTTAATGCATCTCAGCACGCTCCCGTAACTTCTAATATCCGACTGAATATAAATTATGTTGATTGCGAATTGATTATTCAGATAATGGATAGAGGTCCAGGATTTTCAGATAATGCATTAAATAATGTATTTAAGAAATTCTTCAGGGTAGATGGAAGTAAAGCTGGTGGGTTGGGCTTAGGTTTATCAATTGTAAAAGGTTTCGTCGAAGCACACAACGGCTTAATAATTGTTGAAAACAGGAAAAACGGTGGTGCAAGGTTCACTATCAGGATACCTACGGAAACTCCAGAAATAAAAAAATCACAACTAGATGAATATGAATGAAAATGATATTATCTTAATAATTGATGATGAATTACAAATTCGTAGATTGTTAGAAATTACTCTTACTGCAAACGGTTATAAAACTATCCATTCAGTAAACGGAAAAGATGGATTGGTTGATGCAGCAACTCATCATCCTTCTTTAATAATTCTTGACTTGGGTTTACCTGATAAAGACGGCCAGGAAATTTTAAAAAAATTAAGAGAATGGTTTTATAAACCAGTAATAGTTTTAACTGTGCGAAATTCGGAAGAAGATATTATAACAGCTTTAGACAATGGAGCAAACGATTATCTTACAAAACCATTCAGAAGTGGAGAATTACTTGCAAGAATACGTGTAGCAATAAAAGCAAGCGAAAATAAAAACGATACGCCTGTATTGAAATTCGGTTCAATCAGTATTGATTTGGTCAACCATATAGTCAGAAAAAATGAAGAAACATTAAAACTTACATCCACTGAATTTTTGCTTCTTTGTCTGTTGGCTAAAAATCAGGGACGTGTACTTACACATCAATATTTACTTAAAGAGGTATGGGGGTATAGTTATATTGAACAGACACAATACCTGAGGGTTTATATTGCACAGTTAAGAAAAAAGATTGAAGATAATCCTTCAAAACCATCTTTATTGATAACAGAATCAAGAATTGGTTATCGGTTTAGTGATTAAAATTAATACAAAAAATGTCTCTTCGTGTTGACAAATAGTTATACCAGAAATAAATATAATTTTGACGAAACCATTATCATAATAATACAAACGAAGTGAAGTAATTTAAGCTACTTGATAGCCAGTCGGTATAGTAATCTGATTCTAGTATAATGCCAATGGAAACATCTGTTTAGTCCATTTGAATGGGCGAAATCCGATAGCTATCGGATTGGATTCCTATTACAGATGTCCATCAGTATTAATTATATTATTGGTGATGGCAAACCAAAAATACTTATCCGCCTGGTTTGTAGCCATGTGACATTAGTCAGTCGTTTTTAACGATATTAACCCAACGAGTTGAATACTTCCAATGTCAAACTGCTTTGTTGTAATCAAGAATAAGTGAGAAAAGTTTTGAATTTGTTTAATTTACCACACCCTGAAATCAAACTCCAGATTTTCGCGTCTGCTTGTAGGTCTCTGTTTCCCATTAGTGTAAAATTCAACTTTTTTTAAAACGTAATCTTTAATCTCATTTACACTAATCTGCTGGTCATTATCTGCATCAGCAGCATTTTTCTGAATAGCTTCAAGGATACAATATGTAAAAATACCGTGTTCAAGCTCTTTGTATTCAAGAGCGAAACCACTACCGGAAGCAGCTGAAATGACAACTGCACCTGAGCCTTTTGAAAGATTAGTAAACAACTCCTGCATTAATTCAAATGAATTTTGGAGACTTAGGTTGTTTAGTGTTTTACCTGCTTCTCTTTTGAAACTATATGATTTCAACCCTTTAAAGTTGACATCTGCAATAATTACAGAATTATCAGTCTCTTCAGTTTCTGCTTTGTCAACTTCTCCGCTATGACAGGCATCCATCAAAAACAACTTGTTTCGGGCAGGAATACTGTCGAGCAGACCTTCAAGTGCATCATAAGATAATCCTCTTTCTGAAGGATTGTAGAAGTCAACATCATTTGTGGCAAAATAGAAATCGAGATTTTCGTCAAGCAGACCATGACCTGATACATATAGCACCACATGATCATCTACATTTGTTTTCAATAATTTTTCTTTTAGCTTCAGCACATTCTCCCTGTTAACCTGTTCGTTAAAAACAGTATCGATATAAATATTTGAATACTGACTGCTTTCTGATACAAAAAGTTCTACAAGGCTTCTACCATCATTCACAGAATACGATAAATTAAACTGACTTTGTTGATATTGATCAGATGAAACAGCAATAATATATAAATCAGGTTTTGTTTTTTCTTTGGGGTCATATACAGTCTCAATAGTTTCTTTAAGGCTCTCTACACCTTTCTCATTCATACAGGATACAGCTATTTTATTGTTTCCAGATGATAATTCAACTGATATTGTCTGAATAACAGAACCTGATTTTAATGAACACAGATTTATTCCATCAGTACCATACAACGGCACATCATTTACCCAAACGTTAATTCGGTTAATCTCAAATTTGTTATCTGAAGCTTCAATATCAACTATGAATATTGGGTCATTCACGATAAAAGGCAAATTGCTTTTATTAAGAATTTCAATTTCAGGAGTATGAAACTCAGGTGAAAACATTCCTTCGTCTATATTCATTTTTTTCAATCTCTTATAATAGGCTTTCCGGTATGCATCAATAAGACTGCTGTCTGCCAAGCCAATCCTTTCAAGAACTATATCAGGGCGATTATATTGAAGATCGAATTGTTCAAAATTATAGACTTTATTATTAGTTTTCCATGCCATATTTTTTAATGCTCCTTTTGATGCAAAATAATACATATCGGGGGTAATTACTACCCAGTCATTATCATCAATTGAAATTAATGTGACAAGTTCTTTCCCTGTTGATGAATCCCAAAGTTTAATCTTGTGATCTTTTGAGTAAGTTAAAATAAATTTACCATCAGGACTATATTCAGACGAAATCAATTCATCGCTATGTCCTTCAAGTGAAAACAAATATTTTCCGGTACTAAATTCCCATACTCTGGCAGTATTATCAGTATGTGATGTAAGTATATTTTTTTGATCGGGACTTAAAGAAATTGAGAATGGTAGCCATTCAGTATAATCAAGGTCAGCTATGAGATCGAAAGATTTGGCATCGTAAATAGCCGGAAATTCATAATGAGATAATATTATAAGCTCTCCATCTGAACTTAGTGTAATTGGAAATTGGCTATATTCTGAATCTTGAAATTCATGAAGTACTTTTCCGGTTTTTGTTTTCCAGACTTTTTTAGAATCAGCTTCACTTCCTCCGAAAATTAGTTTTTCATCTTCGCTGAAAACTGCCTGAAACTCGTAACCATTTGTGTTTTCGAACTGGTAAAGGATTTTGCCCGATTCTATATTATAAAGATAAATTGCAGATTCATAGTTCTCCTGATCTTCAGCTTCTTTAAGCAGTATATAAATCCCTTGCTTGCTGAAAAACGCCTGGCTCAGGTTTCCTTTCATCCCTGTGATAGTTTTAATTGTGATCCCTGTTTCTGATTCAATCAACTGTATTGAACCATCAGTGAAACCTATGATGAAAAATTTGCTGTCATAACTGAATGCTGCATGAGTTACATATCCTGCCATCTTTATTATATTTTTTCCGGTTTCAGTTTCAATTTCAGATATGCTGTCATTTTGATCAAGAATTAAATATTTACTGTCAGGACTGTTGATAAGGATGTTCCCAAAACAATTATATTCAGCAGTACCCGTTAATTTCCCCGTTGACGATTTTTTTATCTCCATTAAACAGTCCTTTGTCCTTGAAAACAAATATTCAATGTTATTGCTGAAATAATTTTCTGCAATATCTGATCTGCTGTCATTAATAGTTTTGTCAGGTCTTCCTGTAAATAAATTCCACATCTTTACCGAACCATCTTTCATTGCAGCTATGAAATGCTTGTTGTCGGGTAAAAATGAAACAGTAAGATATTCGATGCTGTGGTCAACCATGTCTCTAATCAACATGCCATTTGTTGCATCCCAGATTTTTATGCTGTTATCATCATGTGAGGAAACAATATATTTTCCATTTTCACTGAATGAGAGAGAAAGGATTTTGCCTGAAGATCCTTCAATATATATAAAAACTTCTCCTCCATTAATATCCCTGACAGATGCAGTTGAATAATGTTTATTTGAAGGATCAGCTCGTTTTTCCAGAATTTTCAGAAGCTCTTCATCTTTAAGTTTCAACAGTCTCATAGGATCAAATTCAAAATTATTCTCCACCTGAACATAATATTTGCTGTCAGGACTGAATATCCACCCCTGTTCAGAGCCATAAAATCGTTCATCGCTTCTTATAATTTTACCTGTCAGTCTCTCTGCAATAATCCTGTTTTCATTAGTATTAATTGCTACATATTTTTCATCATTACTAAAGCTGAGAGATGTAACGATTCCTTTTATTTTATCAAATTCGGTAATAATTTTCCCAGAAGGTATTTCAAGCAGAACTGTGGATAATATTCTCGAATCCTGATCAGAACCTTCATACCCTGCAACTAAAACTGATTTACTGTCGTTGCTGAAAACAATTTCATGAATAGAAAAATCTGGCTTATCTAATTCTATTACAATATTACCTGATTCAGTTTCCCATATCTTGCCACTGTTCAGCATTTTCTGATTATCATTTTCCCAACTGCTAATATAAATATATTTGTTGTCAAAAGTAAAAGTAGCATGATCAATATATGTATGTGGTACTTGAATATACCTAATAAAATTTCCGGTAGATGTTTCATAAATCCCTGCAACACTGTCATTTTTTTCAGATAAAAGAAATTTTCCATCATTGCTAAGACAAACAGGATTAAATGGATATTTATAATCAACAGTTTGCTTTTTACCGGAAGAAACATTCCAAATTGCTTTTGAGCCAGAATAGGGGACAGTTAAAAAATATTTCCCGTCAGAACTTAATTGTATGGATTCAATCCAGTTTTCTCCGTCAATATAAGTGTCAATAGGTTTTCCGGTTTCAACATCCCAACGTTTAACAGTTTTGTCAAAACTGGAACTGAAAATATTTTTTCCATCCGTACTGAAAATTGCAGAATAAATTATATCAGTATGACCAACAGGCAAAATTAGCTCAGGTTTTTGAGATTTTACAACTACAATCCATAGAAGAGAGAAAATAATTAAAAAAATTTTCATAAAACATCTTTTGATTATCTGTTATATCTTTTGATTTTATTAATATTACTCAACTTTCGAAAATTCATTAAAGTATTGAAAATCAAAAAAAAGTAGCATATTTGTTTTTGTTATATTACTGTTATTCAGTAATTTTGTTTTGTCAAATATATACAAATGGATATGCTACAAAACAAAAGTACAACAATAGTTTCAGAGATAAAAGACTTTTTTATTTCAAGTGAAAAAGCAATTAATACAATTTTGAATATTTTAAGTTCTTTGACATTTTCAGAACAACAATTTGGAATAGAAAGCAAATGCAATAATGATTATAAAAACATCAATAAATTGCTTTTAGTAATCTTGTTTCCATTCTTTGAAGTAAAAGATGCATAGGACTATAAAAAGTCAATTTTATTTTCTGTTGTTAGTTGAGGGAAAGATGTTAATAATATGTTAATACCTTAACTTAATGAAATTGTTTGTGCTATGGCGGGGTGTGAACAAGCAAAGTGAAATGCACTATTGCAAAGGTTTTAACATATTATTAACATCTTTTTCTTATTATTTGTTGACTTATATTAAGCTAATTTATACTTTTGAGGTTCATTTTTTATCGTATCAGAAATATGAAGTATGTTAATATTTTCAGCAGATATTTTGTAGGACTTGTTTTTGTATTTTCAGGTTTTGTTAAGGTTATTGATCCTTTGGGTTCAACTTATAAATTTACTGATTATTTTCAGGATGCATTTGGTCTGAACTGGATGGTTCCTGCATCTTTTATGCTGGCATTGCTGATGTCAGCTATGGAATTTGTTTTGGGTGTTGCATTATTATTAAATATACGTGTGAAACTTGCATCATGGGGAACATTAATTTTTATGACATTATTTACTCCATTGACTTTTTACCTTGCTCTTTATGATCCTGTTCAGGATTGTGGTTGTTTTGGAGATGCATTAATTTTATCAAACTGGCAGACTTTCTATAAAAACCTGATAATTCTTTTATTTGTTCTTATTTTATTTGGAAACAGGAGAAATTTCAGAACATGGATACGACCGAAGGGAGAGTGGATTATTGTCGGGATTTTTGTGGCATTAACTATTGGTTTGTCAATGTATTGTTATATGCATCTGCCTCTTATGGATTTCAGACCATATAAAACAGGAACTTATATCCCTGATAAAATGGTTGTTCCTGAAGGATTTCCGGTAGATGAATATAAATATATGTATTCGATGATAAACTCACAAACCGGGGAAATTATCGAAATTGACAGTAAACAATATATTGATAATGACAAGTATTGGAAAGAGGGTTCAATGTGGGAAATTACTGAAACATCAGAGCCAATTCTGGTTAAAAAAGGTTACACACCGCCAATTCATGATTTTAAAATTTATTCAAAAGATGGCGATGAAATTTCTGATATGATTCTAGATGATGACAGATATTATTTTCTTCTGATTTCTTATAATCTAAATAAAGCATCTATATGTAATCAACAGCAAATTAATGATCTGGCGAATTATTGTGCAGAAAATGATTATGGATTTATTTGCATGACTTCTTCAATAGGTGAGGATATAATTAATTTTATTGCCAAAACAAAAGCTCCTTATGATTTTTATACAACCGATGAAATAACATTGAAAACAATAATCAGGGCAAATCCCGGGCTTGTATTGCTTAAAAAAGGAACTGTTTTAGGCAAATGGCATTATAATGATATTCCTGAAATTAGCAAATTTGAAAAAACGTTTTTTAAAGAATAGAAATTATGCGCAAAAAAGTAGTTGCAGGCAACTGGAAAATGAATACAACAGTTGATCAAGGTATAGGTTTGGCTATTAAAATCAAATCATTAAAATTAAATTCTGATGCAGAACTTATTATTATTCCTCCATTTACGCATCTGACAATATTAAGTGAGTTGCTTGACGATTCACATATTCAACTTGGAGCGCAAAATTGCTCTGATAAAAGTAATGGAGCATATACAGGTGAAGTTTCAGCAGACATGCTTACTTCTGATGGTGTAAGGTATGTGATTATCGGACACTCTGAAAGAAGAGCTTATTATAATGAAACCAACAGTATTTTAAAAGACAAAGTTGATGTTGCATTGAAGTCAGGATTAAAACCAATTTTTTGCTGTGGTGAGATTCTATCGGAGAGAGAATCAGACAAACATTTTGAAGTAGTGAAAAATCAATTGAATGAATCTGTTTTTCATCTGGAAGAAACAGAATTTCAAAATATTATGATAGCTTATGAACCGGTATGGGCTATCGGAACAGGTAAAACTGCATCTCCAGAGCAGGCTGAAGAAATGCATAAATTCATAAGATCATTAATTAAAGAACGATACAGCGAGTCAACCTCCGATTCTGTCTCAATTTTGTACGGAGGTAGCTGTAAGCCTTCAAATGCCCGCGAAATATTTTCACAACCTAATGTTGATGGTGGATTGATTGGAGGTGCTTCATTAATTGCAGAAGATTTTATTACGATTGCAAATTCTTTCTGATGTACTTTACAAACTGATTTTTTTAGATGAACAGCTGTTTAATACGTGAAACCCGGATTACTTTTCTTATCAGACACTTTAGTTTTCTTGCAAACACTTATTATTGTCTGTTATGGAAATGATTAGAAACTTAAAAAGTGTTGATGCAATCGATATTGATGAATGGTCAGTTTTCAATACAAGGGAAAACATTAATTTAAATTCTGTCAACAACATTCAACTTATATTATAGAGATGTATCTGTTTTTAAAAAACAGTCAATATGATCTGGTAATTGCAAATATTAACAAAAATGCAATTCACTTACTTTTATTTTTGATCTCAAATCTTCATATAAATAATGGATATATACTTGTACTGTGATTCTATAATAATGATTCGTAAATAATTAAAGAAATCTCAGGGAAATATTTTTTGTCATTTTTGCGTTATTTTGGAAAAGACTAGTTGCGATATAGTTTTGTTTAAAAAAAATGCCTGACAGGTATTTTTTACTTACAAATTATCACTAATTTTTAGCTTTATTAAAAAAAACATTTTCTTTATGATGTACAGGTATAAATTGTTGCTGTTGTCTGTTCTGTTCAGTACTTCTGTTTTTTCTCAATTAACAAGTTTTCCTAACGAATCGGATAAGTTTTTTAAGGAAATGAATTCATTTTTGCAGAAATATGATAAAGAAAAATCAAAACCAGTAATGGATGAACTTGAACCATATTGGATTGGACAGACTTTTGATGAAACTCAAAAGAAAATTATATATACCACCTGCAACAGAATGCTTGAAAAACGATGTAATGCTTTTCCTCATTTTTTTAATTACATGAGCACTTTGCTTGCTTATTGCAAGTATGTTCCTGAAAAGGAAAGCTACTCGAACTGGAATAAAGGATTAAATACTTTATTAAAAGAAAAGAAGACGACATTACGAAGTATTGAATTATACATTGGTGTTGCTAAGGAACTTTGGACTGATAATACTATTTTTAAATCAGCTACAACTCAATGGAAAGTTCTTACCAGAAATCATAAATATATAATTGATGGTGATAATGCAAAGATTCTTGTCGAAAAAACAAATCTTATTTGCTATGCAAAACGAGACAGTATTATTATCAATGAAACAAGTGGTTTATTTGATCCTATAACATCAAATTGGAAAGGCATAAATGGAAAAGTTACTTGGGAAAGGGCAGGATATAATGAAAATGAAGTGTTTGCTATCTTAAGCAAGTATAAAATAGACATGAAAAAGTCAGAATATCAGGCAGATTCAGTTGTTTTTGTTAATACAGAGTATTTCAATGAACCATTGATGGGAAATCTTATAGATAAAGTTACTGTCAGCAGTGAAGGAGAAAAGACATCATATCCTCAATTCGAATCATTTACGAAACGTTTTCAAATAAAAAATATATATGAAAATATTGATTATGATGGTGGATTTACTATGAAGGGTGAACGCTTTATAGGAAGCGGAAATGATCAACAGGATGCATTTTTAAATATCTATAAAAATGATACTTTATTTTTAAGGATGGCCTCAAAAATGTACATTTTTTATAAAGATAAAATAAACAGCGACAGAGCAAAAGCAACTTTTTATCTTATTGAAGATTCAATTTTTCATCCGGGACTGACATTTAATTATAATGTGGAAAGTAAAATCATTACATTATTAAGAAGCAGAAAAGACATTTCTCGGTCACCTTTTTATGATACTTTTCACGGACTGGAAATTGATGTCTCTCAATTTGTATGGAAAATGGGAGAACCCATAATCCGCATGGAAGATTTAAAAAGTATTGAAGGATCTAATGAAGGTACTTTTGAATCAATTGATTTTTACCGTCAGGACAGGTATTTTCAAATTCAGGGTCAAGATGAACAAAATCCTTTGGTTGTAGTAAGAAACTATACTAAAAAATATGGAACAGAGGAGTTTACGACTGATCAACTTGCCAATTTTCTGCCAGCATCTATTCCACAAACCCGTCATTTCCTTATGTCTTTGTCATATCAGGGTTTTATTTCCTATGATGCTGAAAATGACAAAGCGTACGTTCTGCCGAAATTGTATAATTATATCCAATCCAGTATCGGAAAAAGGGATTATGATGTGATTACTTTTTCCTCCAGTACGAATAATAAGGAAAATGCTCAATTAAGTTTATTGAACTATAATCTGAAAATTAACGGTGTTCCTGAAATATTTCTTAGTGATTCACAAAATGTAGCAATATTCCCTGATAACCAAGAAGTTATATTGAAGAAAAACAGAGATTTTGAATTTAATGGTAAAATCAGAGCCGGATACTTTCTTTTTGTAGGTTCAAATTTCAAGTTTTCTTACGACAAATTTAAAATTGATTTAACTGATGTGGAGTATGTCAGAATGCGTGTTCCAAGTCATATTCTGGATAAAAACGGTATGCCAGAATATGTTTTTGTTCAAAATAAACTTGAAAATATTACCGGTAATTTATTAATTGACGCTCCAAATAACAAGTCTGGAATGATACCAAATCCTGATTATCCGATATTCAACAGTGAGAAAAATTCGTATGTTTATTATGACGACCTGGCGGTGCAAAGTGGAGTTTATAAGCGAGATATATTTTATTTTCAGATATATCCTTTTTCAATGAATAATCTGGATAATATGAAAAAAGATGAGTTGTTATTCAAAGGTTATTTTGTTTCAGGAGGAATTTTTCCGCCATTTGAAGATACTTTGCGTCTGATGCCAGACTATTCTCTAGGATTGATTCGTAAAGCTCCCGAGGGTGGTTATCCTTTGTACGGCGGGAAAGGAACATTTGAAAATGATATTGTTTTAAGCAATGAAGGATTAAAAGGTAACGGAGTTTTAAATTATATTACTTCTACAACTACATCTGACAATTTGATATTTTTTCCAGATTCCATGAATGCACTTGCACAATCATTTGTGGTTAAGGAACAAAAATCAGGGGTTGAATTTCCAGAGGTAAACGGATCTGAAATATATGTTCATTGGATGCCCTATAAAGATATTCTGGAAGCTTCAGATAGAAAAGATCCTGTGGCAATGTACAACGGACAGGCAAAAATGCATGGAACATTATTGGTTACACCCGCAGGATTGGGTGGACACGGCATGAATGAATTTGAAAATGCTCAGTTGTTTTCCAACGATTTTTCTTTTAATAATTCAACAATTGACGCAGATACTTCAAAATTTAATTTAAAATCTCTTGATTCTGAAAACCTGTCATTTAAAACGGATAATGTCAATGCACATATCGATTTTAAAGCAAGGACAGGAAAATTTACTTCAAATGGAGCTGCTTCATTTGTTGAATTTCCTGAAAATCAATATATATGTTATATGGATCAATTTACCTGGTACATGGACAGAGAGGAAATTGAAATGAGTGCGAGTAAGGATGCTTTGGCAAATTTGCCTGCCAATACTGAAAATTTAAGCCCTTCTGAACTTGAAGATATACAACTTGAAGGATCAGAATTTATCTCCGTTCATCCGAGGCAGGATTCTCTCAAATTTGTTGCTCCAAGTGCAAAGTATAATCTGAGAAAAAAAATAATTACTGCAGATAAAGTTAAGTTTATCAGGGTAGCAGATGCAACAGTGTATCCGAGTGATGGAGTTGTGGTTATAGAGAAAAAAGCAAGTATGAAAACTCTTGTCAATTCTAAAATAATTGCAAATACAACAACCAGATTCCATTCATTTTATAATGCGACTACTAATATTTATGGAAAAAAAGATTATACATCAAGTGGGGATTATGATTTTATTGATGAAACAGGGGCAAAACAAACCATACATTTTGGCGTTATTGGCGTCGATTCTACTGTTCAAACTTATGCCACAGGTAATATCGGAATTGTCGATGGATTTACTATAAGCCCTTATTTTGAATATACAGGAAAAGTTAAAATTCTTGCCAGTCAGGAAAATATGTACTATGATGGTAGCATAAAAATGAAGCATGAATGTCCAAAAGCTCTTCCAGCATGGATTCAGTTTAATGCTCAAATTGATCCGAAGGAAATTTATATCCCAATTGATTCAAACCCAAAAGATATAAATAACAATGACTTGCATGCTAGTTTTATGATAACTAACGATTCTGCTCACATTTATCCAGCATTTTTAAACAGACATGAGACATATAGTGATACTGAAATGCTTCCTGTGAGCGGATTCCTACATTTTGATAAACAATCAGGAAAATATAAAATATCTCATAAAGAAAAATTGGTTGAATATAAATTACCTGGTCCCTACATGAGTATTCATCGCACTGCATGTAATATTTTCGGCGAGGGTAAAATGAGTCTTGGTGTTGACTTTGGACAAATAAAACAAATATCTGCAGGTAGCATAAACTATGATATGTCAACTGATGATGCTGATATAGAACTTTTATATGCATTGGATTTCTTTTTTAATGATAAATGTCTGGAAATGATGGCTGCTGCAATAAATACTTCTCAGGGTAATCCGGTAGATTTTTCGAGGGATATATATTCGAAAAGTTTAATGGAAATTGTTGGTGAACAAAATACAAATGAATTTCTAGCCAATTTAAGCCTCGGAAATTTCAAGAAATTTCCAAAAGAATTGGAAAAAAGTATTGTGTTCAGTGAACTGAAATTGAAGTTTGATCCCCTGACAAAAACCTATAATTCGGTTGGTACATTAGGAATAAGCAATATTCTTAAAACCCAGTTACATAAGCATGTTAATGGTCATGTGCAAATAATTAAAAAGCGTAGCGGTGATAAAATCATATTATATATGGAACTTGATGAAGTAAATTGGTATTATTTTGAATATAATAATGGTGTAATGAGGGTCGTATCAACAAATGAATTGTTTAATAATACTATCAAAGAAATGAAACCTGAAGACCGCAAATTAAATGTTGAAAAAGGTGAAGCTCAGTTTACATATTATCCGTCACCATCTACTATAGTTAAAAAGTTCCTGAAACAGTTTCAGGAAGAAGATGATTCTGATGTGGAGGATCCTAACAACGAAGAAGAAATAAAAGATGAAAATTTCTGATAACCATTTAAATATATGAAACTCGGAATTTATACAATTTTTATTTTTTGCTTGGTTTCAACTTGTTTATTTACACAGGAAATAGAACCAGACAGAAAAAATATAAAACCCGTGAATTCAGGATATTATACCTTGCCTATGTACTCTGATTCGGGAATTCTTCTTTGTGATTCAAAATTTGAATTTTTATATCTTTTCAATGAGACTGAAGATTCAGCTAAAATCATATTTAAGAATAAGGCAGATTTAAAACGGTTGATACTATCTTCTGATAGGAAATTTATTGGAATACTTATGATAGATGACAATGGATTGATTTGTCCTGCTTCTTTATCAATACATTCAGGGCAGATTCAAAAATTATTCAAGCCTGTTGGAAAATGTTCAGATGTTAGTTTTTCTGACAATTTCAAAATTGCTTTTGCTGTCGAAAATGTCATTTTTATCATTGAAAATGATGATACTTCGAAATTACAATTTGATTTTATCATTCAGTCAGTGAGACTTGCTCCTGACGGAGTTTCTTTTGCAATTATTGATGAGAAAAACTTTCTTAGAATTTTTGATTTAAATAAAAACTTTGTCGATGTATGTTCCGAAAGAATTGATAATATTGATTCATGGTCCCCTGATGGAAATAAACTACTGTACATTAAAGAAACAGATTATTTTGTGTATGATAAAGTCAATCAAGTGAATTATAATCTTGGAAACATAGCCAGTCCTGACTGGAAAGAAGATTCTAACTATATCATATATCATAAAAACAATCCATATAAAATGAAATTTGTGAACTCAGATATTTTTATTTGTGATTATAAAGGAGAAGAGATTTTTCAGATTACAAACACCTTTAATACTTATGAAATGCAACCGGTTTTTGGAAATGAGGATCAAATATTTTATATGACTTACGAGAACCGACAACTTATAAAAGCGAAATACAATATAAAGAAGAAAAAACTTAGTGATCAGATCGTTTTGTTAGAAATAAAATAAAAAAGAGTGTCAGAAAAATGACACTCTTTTTTCAATATGTTTAAAATTCTAATATTCTTCAAGACTACCAACTGCTTTTTCTACCTCATTCAGAATTTCACATGACTTCACCAATTCTTTCATATTAGTATGATCAGGATATAATGGTCTGTCAATTTCAAGAAAATCAACATGTTTACGTATTACATCCTTAGCTGTTTGAACACCTTTCCCAAAACTATACTCTTCTTTTCTGAAATCCAATGCTTGAGCTGCAGCCATGAATTCAATTCCTAAAATACCATAAGCGTTATCAAGAATCTGGAAGTTTTTAATAGCAGTATTCATTCCCATAGAAACAAAATCTTCCTGATCAGCAGCAGCAGGAATTGACTGGATACATGCAGGAGCAGATAGAATTCTTTGCTCAACAATTTGCATATCGGCAGTATACTGACTTAACATCAAACCTGAAAACATTCCAGCCCCCTTGGTTAAAAATGCCGGTAAACCAACACTTAAAGCCGGATTATTTAAACGATTCATTCTTCTTTCTGACATTACACTGACCATTGTTATACAGTAACCAGCCATATCCATTGGTACAGAAACCGGTGAACCCTGGAAGTTAGCTCCGGTAAGTTGTAATTCTTTATCGGGGAAGAAAATGGGATTGTCACCAACGCCGTTCAATTCAATTTCGACCTGTGATCTTGCATAGGCCAGAGCATCATGAGCAGCACCTACCACCTGTGGTGTGGATCGCATGGAATAAGCATCCTGGACTTTGCACTTTACTTTTCCTTCTTTCAAATCACCACCTTTGACACATTTATTAATCGATTCAGCACTGCGTATAGCTCCTTTAAAACCTCTGACCTCGTGTAATAATCTGTTATATGGTCTCATATTGGCTTTTAATGCTTCAAGTGACATTGCAGCAGCAATTTCTGCCTGTTTTAACCAATTATTGGCATCAACCAGAAAGATTGCACTCATTGCAGTCAGAACATTTGAACCGTTAATTGTTGCCAGACCGTCTCTTGCATGCAATCCGGGGATTTTAATCCCTGCTTTTTCCATAGCTTCTTTTGATTCAAGCAACTGACCCTTATAATATGCTTTTCCTTCACCCATCATTAATAACGCGATCTGGGACATCGGAGCTAAGTCTCCGCAAGCACCAACTGAGCCTTTTTGACAAACATATGGAGTAACTTCTTTATTCAGCAATTCAACCAATGTTTGTGTTATTTCCAAACGGGAACCGGAATTTCCATGAGCATGAACGTTGATTCTGCCCAACATTGCACCTCGAACATACTCAATAGGAGCAGGGTCGCCTATTCCTGCAGCATGATTATAAATTAAATACTTTTGAAAATCTTTAACCTGATCATCATTTAAAACCACTTCGGAAAATTCACCAATTCCGGTGTTTACTCCATACATGATTTCTTTTGCAATAATTTTTCTTTCGAGCATAGCTCTGCAGTTGTTAATCCTTATTATTGCATCAGGATGTAATTCAACTTTTTGACCATAACGTGCAACATTAACTACATCATATATAGTCAGACCTTCGCCTTTTATTATTAAGGTTTCCATTATTATATCTCCTTTAAATTTTATTTATTAATTGAAAAATATTTAATCGTTTTAATTGAATAGATTATAAAAACAGGCAGGTGCGATTAATCTTAATTAAGAATGAAAGTATCCAACAAAACATTTGAAAATATTTTGGCATAAAAATACATTTTTTTTGTGAAAAAACATTCGTTTATATGTGAAATAAACTATATGTTATAAAGTCATATTATTAATCGTGAATTTTGTTAATTTTGCAGATAATTTAAGAAAGAACAATTATGGATATCCCGCAAAAAATCAGTATTTTAGTTATTACTTTAAGCGATCGTGCAAGTGAGGGTATTTATGAAGATCTTAGCGGTCCTATGATAATTTCTATGCTTGAAAAACATTGGATGAAACTTAAACGACAAATTGAGATTGAACATATAATTATTCCTGACAGTGAGGCAGATTTGATTAGTATTCTTTCCAATGAGAGAGAAAACCGAAATATTATGATCACTACTGGTGGAACAGGTATTGGTACAAATGATATAACTGTTGATGTTGTGAAGCCTATGCTTGACAAAGAGATACCAGGAATCATGGAGCTTATCAGAGTAAAATATGGTATGAAAAAACCAAATGCTGTATTAAGCAGAGGCGTGGCAGGAATAATTGGCAAAAGTTTAATCTATACATTACCAGGTAGTGTTAAGGCCGTTACTGAATATATGTCTGAAATATTGAAAACTATGGAGCATCTAATATATATGCAATATGGAGTAGATGTTCATTGTAAAAAAGGAAAAAATGAATCAGATAAAACTTCGAAATGCGAGAAAAGAAGATCTTAATAATGTTTTGGATCTGATTAAAGAACTGGCTACATTTGAAAAAGCTCCCAACGAAGTGACAATTACAACAAATGATCTCGAAAATGATGGATTTGGGGACAAGCCATTATTCTATATTATTGTAGCAGAAATTGAACAAAAAATTGTAGGAATGTCTTTCTGGTATATTTCATATTCAACTTGGAAAGGGCGATGTTTATATCTTGAAGATATTATCGTTAAAGAAGACTATCGGGGTTTAGGTATTGGAAAAATGCTCTTTGAAGCAACTATTGCTGAAGCAAAATTATTAGATGCAAAACGAATGCAATGGCAGGTTTTGGATTGGAATCAGCCTGCTATCGATTTTTATAAAAAATATGAAGCAAATCTTGATAATACCTGGGTAAATGGAAAATTTACCGAAGAACAATTAAAGAGATTTTTCACCAAAGAGCTTTGATGTATTAAACACATTCTTAATTTTTTAGTCCGTTTTATTCCAAAATCCCTACATGCAAATTGTCAGGAAACTTAATGTGACAATTTATTCTTCCAGTAATCCTAATTATGTAATAATAAAAAAACCAACCATATAACTTGTTCCTATTAATCTGAAGGAACAAAAGGTCACATAGTAGTGCCCTCTTTTAACCTGATATTATCGGGTTTTAATTATTTCCACATTTTTTACTGTCAAACGGCATGGAAGTTTTCCTGAATTTAGTATAGCAGCCAGAATTTTAACTTCATTCAAATCGAAATTACCTGTAATTGAAGCATCTCCTCCTGCTATTTCCTGCATTACTGTTGGGTAAGAATATAATTGATCATCAATGATAATCGCCAGAGATCTATTAATATTATTTCGTGTAGCATTTGCCCATGTTTCATTAAATTCAGGTTTGAATGAAAATGATACCGTATTTCCATTATTTTCATCAATTTTTGCAGATGATATCATACTGCCGGTTATTAGTGATTTGTTTTCAGAGCTTTTTAAACCAACAAGAACATAATAATTATCATATTTAATTTCTTTTGACCATTTAGGCAGGAAATCCTTAGGAAAAAGATCTTTATGTTCTTTAAAAAAAATATTAATCTGAGCAGTATCAGTTGATTCCGCATAGCAGATCTCAGGTCCTATAGAAGGTTTTCCATTATGATCCTTAGCAGGTACAAATATTTTAAATAATGAATCTTTTTTATCTATAATCGTATCAAAAGTTTCCTCAAACATTTTATTGCAAGTTTCCAATATCGGATATATACCACTGTTTTCGAATGTTTCATTAATTGTCAGACACCCCTCGGAACATAATAAATCAATAATAAAAGATGTATCAGAAAAGACAGGAATTTCAACTTTCAGAGAGTTATTTTCGGTTGATGTTATAGAAAAGTCTTTCAATTCTATAAATGTCAACCTTGATGAAATAATTTCAGTGATTTTAGTGGTATCATTACTGTCGTAAATGAGTTCAATAATAATTCCACCATCTTTGTTTACTGTTTTAGGAGCACAGGAAAAAAGTGTCAAAGCAAATGCAATTGACATTAAAGTGTTTTTCATTTTTTCTGTAATTTATTTGACGTCAAAATTAGTATTTTTTCTTCTTATTAATCCTGATTTTAATATCTGATCGTAAATATCTCTTATCTTGAGCAATTGTACTATATTTTTGGTTAAAGACAGAAAAATGATTCTTTTTTTGCTGTAACCAAGTTTAAGTTATATTTTTATGGATTGAAGATTATTATTTCAATATGTATGAATAAAAATAAAAATAAATCAAAACAGGTAATAAAAAAGATTGTTCAAGTTCCTGTTAAAAAGAAAGAAAAACAGTTCCTTCTGCCTTATTTTAGCATTTTAATTTTCAGTTTTATTCTATATGGAAATACAATAACCAACGATTATGCTCTGGATGATTCGATAGTAATTGTGCAAAATGAGTTTACAAAAAAAGGAATTGATGGAATAAAGGATATAATGTCGTATGATACATTTACAGGATTTTTCGGTGTTCAGAAAAAACTGGTGGCTGGAGGGAGGTACAGACCCTTTTCATTAGTTACATTTGCTATCGAATATGAAATATTCGGTGAAAATCCTCACATAAGTCACTTTATAAATATTCTTTTATATGCATTTACCGGGATGTTGATATACAGTCTTCTCAGAAAACTACTGAAAAAATACAATTCGAATCGCAAATGGTATATATCAATTCCATTTATTGCTACAATCATTTATCTGGCTCTTCCTATACATACCGAAGTTGTTGCAAATATAAAAGGCAGAGATGAAATTTTGACTTTTCTTGGTGCATTGCTGGCAATGTATTATTCCATAAGATATCTTGCTACCGATAAGATGAAATATCTGATTTTCAATTTTGTCGTCTTCTTTTTTGCTTTGCTTTCAAAAGAAAATGCAATAACTTTTGTGGCAATAATTCCACTTACAATATACTTTTTCACTGATTACAAATTGTCGAAAAATTTTGTAACAGTAATTCCTTTGTTAATTGCAACGGGTATTTTTCTTATTATCAGACAAAAAGTTCTGGGACATCCCGAGGTAATATCGACTGATGAATTGATGAATAATCCATTTATTAATTCAACCAGAGGTGAAGAAATTGCTACAGTTTTATTCACATGGCTCATATATCTTAAATTGTTGGTTTATCCTTTTCCACTTACTTTTGACTATTATCCAAAGCATATTGAAATCATGAGTTTCAGTAGTCCATTTGTTATCGCTTCTGTGATTATATTTCTTGTTTTAATAGTAATAGGATTATCAGGTATTATGAAAAAAAGTCTGATTTCATATGGAATACTATTTTTCGGAATTTCTTTTTCAATTGTTTCCAATTTGCTTTTTAATATTGGAGCATTTATGAATGAGCGTTTTATGTATATTTCCTCACTTGGACTGACTATAGTTATTGCTTATATCATGGTTATGATTATTAATAAATTGATAAAAAACAGCAGATTATCAAACGTAGCTCTTGCAATTGTACTGATATTGATTACAGGTATTTATTCTTCATTGAGCATAGCGCGAAATCCTGTATGGGAAAATGATTATGTTCTTTTTACTCATGATGTTAATGTTTCATTTAATAGTGCCAAAAGTACATGTTCTGCCGGAGGAAAAATATCAGAGGAAGCTGTTAATCTAAGGGAAATAAGAACAAAATCAAATTCAGTAAATGAGATTATTGCAAAAATTGACAGCACTTCTAATCTTCCTTTACCTGAAAGAGAAGAATTTTATGCAATTGAAAACCTTGAAAAACTTAAATCTGCAATTCAGGAAAGGGAAGATGAGATGCTGAAAAAATCATTGGAATATTTACTTAAATCGGTTGAAATTCATCCAAAATATGTAGATGCATGGCTGTTATTGGGGAATGTTTATTTTCATTATAACAAAAATTTTGAAAAATCAGCAGAAAGCTATATTCGCATTTTAAAAATAAACCCGAATTATGACAGGTCTTTTTCAAATATGGAGATTGTTATGAACCAGTGTGAAGATATCGATTTAAAAATTAAAATTTGGGAACAGGTTTTTACGATAAATTCAAATCGTTTTGAGCCAAATTATCAACTTGGAAATTTATATGGAAGGTTTAAAAATGATCCGTTAAAAGCATTGCCATATCTCGAAAAAGCTGCTCAGATTCAGCCGATGAACGCCTCTGCATATAAAGATTTGGGTGTTGCATATGGATTGTCTCAACAATATGAAAAATCAATAGTTGCGTTGGAAAAAGCTGTTCAATTTGATCCTAATGATGCTCAGACATTTATTAACTTAGGCGTGACATATAACTTAACAGGAAAACCCGACCAGGCAATACGGTGCTTTACGAAAGCAAAAGAAATTGATAAAAATGTCCAGATTCCGGTACTATAAATGAAAATTGACAGATGATAAATGGGAAAAAAATAATAGTTGTACTACCCGCATATAACGCCGAAAAGACTTTGGAATCGACCTATAAAGAAATCCCATTTGATATTGTTGATGAAGTTTTACTGGTTGATGATAGAAGTAATGACAGAACGGTAGAAGTAGCTCATGCATTGGGGATTAATCATGTAATTAAGCATGAAAAAAACAAAGGTTACGGTGGAAATCAAAAAACATGTTATAACAAATCGGTTGAATTAAAAGCAGATATTGTTGTAATGCTTCATCCTGATTATCAATACACACCAAAACTTATTCATTCAATGTGTTACCTGATAGCAAATGATTTGTACGATGTAGTTCTCGGTTCCAGAATTCTTGGTAAAGGTGCACTAAGGGGAGGGATGCCATATTATAAATATATTTTTAACCGTTTTCTGACTTTATTTCAGAATATTCTTATGAATCAGAAAATTTCAGAATATCATACAGGATACAGGGCTTTTTCTTCAAATGTGCTTAATCGAATAAATTACATGGAGAATTCCGACGATTTTGTATTTGACAACCAAATGCTTGCGCAGATTTTTTATGCCGGTTATGAAATTGCAGAAGTTACTTGTCCTACAAAGTATTTTGACGAAGCTTCATCAATAAATTTTAGAAGAAGTGTGAAATATGGACTTGGCGTTATATCTACATCCTTTAAATATTTCTTTCAAAAAACAGGATTGTCTAAATATAAGATTTTTATTCTAAATGAAACAAAATAAAAATAGTAAAAAACAAGTTTCCCTGATAAAGAAACCGACATCAAAACAGAAAAAAGTTGATGACTGGAAATGGTTAAATTATCTTCCATATTTTCTTCTTGTAGGATTGATTTTGCTTGTTTACATTATCCGTTCAAATTATTCTGAAATACCTTTTGAACGTGATGAAGGTGACTATTTTTATATTGCCCAGTTAATTCTGGATGGAAAAATCCCTTACATTGATTTTTATGAACAGAAATTGCCAGGTTTGTTTTATACATACAGCCTTATAATTTCATTATTCGGTGCCACACTGAAAGGTGCTCATCTGGGGTTTCTTTTTATTAATCTTTTTACGACAGTAATAATGTTTTTTATTGGTAAAAAGCTTTTTAACGGTATATTTGCTTTTATTACTGCTTTCAGTTTTGCTATTTTTTCTCTCACTCCTCACATGTCTGGTTTCACCACACAATCTGAACATCTGGTAATATTTTTTGCATCAGGTGGTTTTCTTGCATTGATATACGCCATGAAAAATCAAAAAAAATGGTATTTGTTTCTTATAAGCGGTTTGCTGATTTGTTATTCATTTCTGATTAAGCAGACTGCTGTATTTTTTATACT
>JBDRPR010000352.1:0-7602 GCA_043826845.1 Bacteroidota bacterium | reverse complement strand
CATATTCAAGCTTCAATAAATTTTGATTGACAATATTTATATCGCCTTTATTCATTGCAGGAGATAATGTATCAAGTTGAAAATCCGACTCATTATGATTAATAAAGTCAGGTGAATCTTCACGATAAATATTATAATAATTTGATACATTGGATATATCATAATCGCTTTTCAATTTTATCATACAGTGATGAAACCGATAATTCAATGCAGCTCCGGCATCGACTCCTATTCCTATTTCATTTTCATAAGTTCCATAAATTATGCTATTGTTCCATTCAGATTTATCCAAATCACCCACATATAAAGCTTCTCCAAACTGTGCGTTATTTGAAATAATAACAGATGAGGTAGTACGATTGCTATATTTCCAATAATTTGCAACAGTACAATGATTAAATGTATAACTTCCCCCGACAAGTAAAGCAACAGCATAAAATCCGCAATCTGAAATAACACAGTTATTTACTTCAATTACAGACCCAAGTGCATAAATCCCTGCATAATTCATATTCATAATTTTGCAGTTATTTAATTGCAGATTTTGTGTTGGTTGATTATCAAGTGTACCAATTTGTATTCCTACTATGGCATTTTTTATTTCAGTCCAGTTGATTGAATTGTTTCCGCTTCCGGAATAAAGTCTTATACCTCCCCATTGCCCCGGAATATCTTCGTAATCAGACTCAAGCCTGTCTCCCTGAATAATTACCGGTTCTTCAAAACTTCCATTAACAATCAATGTTCCCCATACCAACAAGCCTGAGTTTTTATGAAAATAAATTTTTGAACCTGCTTCAATTGTCAATACTGAATTTGAATCCACTCCAATTGAATTATAAATTAAATAAGGTCTTTCACTTGTCCATGTTTCACTACTAATCATTTGACCATTGATATAATTTGCATTTTGCCCCCATGCAACCAGATCAACATCCTGTCGATTCCCATTAATGTTAAAAATTATTGAATCATGAATTACAAAAGGATTATTTAACAAATTTGGATTAACTGTAACTTCAACAAATATATATAAACTGTCATTGGCTTGCAGCACAATATTTCTGGCTTCATCTGATGCAAACCCATTTATATTTAATCTGAAATTTGAAGATGTTGATTTTCCCAGAGAAATTGATGAAATATTAACAGCTTGCTTATACGGATTATAAACTTTTAATTGCAGTGTTACAGAGCCAATATCGGTAAAAACTGTATCAAACATTATTGTGTCAGTAGAAAAGTTCAGCAGAGCATTAGAGTCTTCAACCAACTGGTCTTTTCTGCATGAAAAAAATAACAGGCAAGCAAGAAAGATTATGAAAATATATCTGACAAATTCCCACATAATAATTTTACCGTGTAAAAATAGAAAAAATGATCTTAAAATGCATTTAAAACGATTAATATTGAATATTATTTTGAATAAATCATAATTCCATAAAATCATTTGATGGTAAAATCTTTTTTTGAAGTACTCGGAAATGTGCAAATATTAACTCCGCCTTTTAAGGCGGAGAAACAAAATACTCTGGAGGATTAGGCTTTAGCCATGATTTATAATATATATTTCCTGATAAACTTTTTATATTCTTGTGTAAATGTTATTTTTTATGATGTTCTTCCTGTCGATCAATTTATTTTCTAACATTTTATAATTCTGATTTGCTGTTTATGTGCATTTTCTTTGATATGAGATATCACTTCTTCCCTTATTTCTTTTGTTAGAAAAGCATAGTGGTTCTTGGTACCCCAAACAGCGTGAATCATCACTTTTACATAAGACATATTTGTTTCTTTTCAGGGCTAAAGCCCGGGATATATGTGTTTTTATTCTTTCTCCGCCTTAAAAGGCGGAGTTAATTTCTATCCGACAGCGTTCGACTGAGCTCACGCCGAAGTTTAGTGAATCATAACTCAAAGCTAATACATTTTCTTCTCAGCTCCTGAAAAAGAATTAACGAAAAATCTACATATTACGTCTGTACTGTCCTCCGACTTCAAATAAAGCCCCGGTAATTTGTCCGATAGAGCAATATTTTGCAACCTCCATTATGGATTCAAAGACATTGCCATTAGTGCTTGCAGCTTTTTTTAGATCAGATAAAGCTCTTTCAGAATTTTCTTTCATTGTTTTATGCAACTGTTCAAGCATAAGAATCTGATACTCTTTTTCTTCTTTTGTCGCTCTTATAACTTCACCTGGAATTACAGTCGGAGAACCCTTTGAAGAAAGAAATGTATTTACTCCCATAATGGGCAATTCTCCCGTATGTTTTAAAGTTTCGTAATACAAAGACTCCTCCTGAATTTTACTTCTCTGGTACATAGTTTCCATCGCACCAAGAACTCCGCCCCTTTCGGTAATTCGATCAAATTCCATCATAACAGCTTCTTCAACAATATCTGTCAGTTCTTCAATTATAAAAGAACCCTGCAACGGATTTTGATTTTTTGCCAGTCCAAGTTCATGATTTATTATCATTTGAATAGCCATTGCTCTTCTTACAGATTCTTCAGTAGGTGTGGTGATTGCTTCATCATATGCATTGGTATGCAACGAATTACAATTATCAAAAATGGCATATATTGCTTGTAATGTTGTGCGGATATCGTTAAAGTCAATTTCCTGAGCATGCAAAGATCTTCCTGAAGTCTGAATATGATACTTCAGCATTTGTGATCTTGAATTTCCCTTGTATTTAAGTTTCATGGCTTTTGACCAAATTCTGCGGGCAACTCTTCCAAGCACTGCATATTCGGGATCAATTCCGTTGCTGAAGAAAAAAGAAAGATTCGGTGCAAAACTATCAATATGCATACCTCTTGAAAGATAATATTCAACAAATGTAAATCCGTTTGCAACTGTAAATGCCAATTGAGAAATTGGATTGGCACCTGCTTCAGCAATATGATATCCTGAAATAGAAACCGAATAAAAATTTCTGACATTCTGATCAATAAAAAACTGTTGAATATCTCCCATCATTTTCAACGAAAAATCAGTAGAAAATATGCATGTATTCTGTGCCTGATCCTCTTTCAATATATCAGCCTGAACAGTACCTCTGACAGTACTCATCGTTTCTGATTTGATTTTTTCATAAATTTCTTTTGGCAGCACTTTATCTCCTGTAACTCCAAGCAGAAACAATCCCAGCCCATCATTACCTTCAGGTAAATCTCCTTGATATTCAGGTCTTTTTGTTCCGGACTTTTTATATATATCTTCAATCTTTTTATTTACTTCCTTTTCAAGTCCGTTTTCCCTGATATAGATTTCACATTTCTGATCAATTGCAGCATTCATAAAATATGCAGCCATCATCGGAGCAGGACCATTAATTGTCATTGATACAGATGTTTTCGGATCTGTAAGATGAAATCCCGAATAAAGTTTTTTTGCATCATCAAGACAGCAGATGGAAACACCTGAGTTTCCAATTTTCCCATAAATATCAGGTCTGCGATCAGGATTTTCTCCATATAAAGTTACTGAATCAAAAGCAGTAGAAAGTCTTTTTGCAGTTAATCCGAGAGATACGTAATGAAATCTTTTATTTGTTCTTTCCGGTCCGCCTTCACCTGCAAACATACGTGTAGGATCCTCTCCCTCTCTTTTAAAAGGAAATACTCCTGCGGCATAAGGAAAAAATCCCGGTATATTTTCCTGAAGGTTCCATTTTAATAAATCGCCCCAGGCCTTGTATTTTGGCATGGAAATTTTTGGAATTTTTGTATGAGAAAGAGATTCTGTATGTGTGTTGACTTTTATCTCTTTATCTCTTACTTTGTAAGTGAAAAAATCGCTTTTAAAACAATTTGTTTTTTCATCCCAGGTTTCGATAATTTTTTTGTTCTGACCATCAAGTTTTAATTCCAGTTCATGATATTGATTTTCTAAAAAATCAATTACATCTTTGCTATTTTCTGTTTGCTTAATTTGTTCGATGCTTTCCTTTAAACTATATAATCTCTGAGCAATTAATGCCTGATCTTCTGTCCATTGGTTGTAATTTCTGATTGTTTCAGTTATTTCAGACAAATACCTTGTACGATTCGGGGGAATTATATAAATTTTTTCTGAACTTTCATTTGAAGTGGCGAATTTTGAGTTAAAACTGATTTTACACTTTTCCTCTACTTTTAGTATTAATGCTTTGTAAAATTCATTCATTCCCGGATCATTAAACTGAGATGCAATTGTTCCGTAAACAGGCATTTTATCAGGATCATCATGCCATAAACAGTGATTTCTTGTATATTGCTTTTTCACATCCCTGAGGGCATCAGGAGCTCCTCGTTTATCAAACTTATTCAATACAATAATATCTGCAAAATCAAGCATATCAATTTTTTCCAATTGTATTGGAGCACCATATTCTGGCGTCATTACATATACAGAAAGGTCGCTGTGATCAACTATTTCAGTATCAGATTGTCCAATTCCTGATGTCTCAAGCATAATAATATCATATTTTGCAAGCTTTACAATATTTACTGCATCCATTACATATTTTGACATTGCCAGATTTGATTGTCTGGTAGCAAGAGACCTCATATAAACTCTATCCGAATTAATTGCATTCATTCGTATTCTGTCTCCCAGAAGTGCACCACCGGTTTTTCTCTTGGATGGGTCAACAGAAATTATTGCAATGGTTTTTTCTTTTATATCATCAATAAACCTTCTTACAATTTCATCGACAATACTTGACTTTCCCGAACCTCCCGTTCCTGTTATTCCAATAACAGGTGTTTTAATTTTTTTTGTGAGTTCACTTATCTCATCAATCGTGCTTTTATGCACATCAGGAAAGTTCTCAACAGCTGAAATCCCTCTGGCAATACTGTTTATATCACGTTTTGCAATATTTTCAATGTTGATTTTATTATCTTTACCCGTAGGAAAATCTGATTTTTCCATAACGTCATTAATCATTCCCTGCAATCCCATTGATCTTCCGTCATCCGGAGAATATATTCTGGTAATACCGTAATCATGTAATTCCTTTTGTTCATCAGGAAGTATTACTCCGCCACCGCCGCCAAATATTTTAATATGGCTGCAATTCTTTTCTTTTAACAAATCATACATATACATAAAAAACTCTGTATGTCCACCCTGATATGAGGTTATAGCAATTGCCTGAGCATCCTCCTGAACTGCACAATTAACAATTTCTGAAACAGAACGGTTATGACCAAGATGTATTACTTCCGCTCCTGTAGATTGCAATATTCTGCGCATAATATTTATAGCTGCATCATGCCCGTCAAATAATGATGCTGCAGTAACAATCCTGATGTGATTTTTTGGTTGATATTTATCCACTTGCTTCATATTCATTTATTAAAAAATGATTAATTCGGTTTTTAATAAATCGTGAAAATACAATATTTTTTTTTATCGGGAAAGAGGAATAAACAAACTTATGCCTTAATCTGCATTATCTGACAGCAAATATTTTCGGCTATTTTCTATGTAAATATTTATTTATTAGGGTGGAGAATTTGTTCTGAGACTGATCTCTATCATGAGTTGAAGAACATATATAAATTTATATTGGAATTATGGTTGTTTGATAAACTTTATGTATATTTGAAGGAATATTTGAATAATTATCTAAATCTCAAAAAATATGGAATATCAAATTCTTAAGTTTGAACAGCAGGAAGATATTGGTATTATTACAATATCCCGGCCTGAGGCTTTAAATGCATTAAATACCAGATTTTTCATAGAAATGGATGATGTGGTAGCAAATATAAGAAATAACTCTGAGATAAAAGTCATGATTATTACCGGAGAAGGCAAAGCATTTGTTGCAGGAGCAGATATTGCAGAAATGGTGACCAAGAATAAAAAAGAAGGATCCGAGTTTTCACGCCTGGGACAAAACACGTTCCATAGTCTCGAATTGTTGGATATTCCTGTTATAGCCGCAATAAATGGTTTTGCTTTAGGTGGAGGTCTTGAACTTGCTTTAGGTTGTGATTTTCGCATTGCATGTACAAAAGCAAAATTCGGACAACCTGAGGTTAATCTTGGTCTCATTCCTGGCTATGGTGCTACACAGAGACTTCCAAGGCTGGTAGGCATGGCTGATGCACTATATATGCTCCTCACAGCAGAAATGATTACTGCAGCAGATGCACTTCGTATCGGTTTGGTACAAAAAGTTGTTGAACCTGAACAATTGATGGATGAAGCATTGAGATTGGCAAAATTAATTGTATCAAAAGGACCTCAGGCTGTAAAAAAAGTTAAAAAAGTAACTCGCGCCAGTCGCCATCTAAGTTTTATTGAAGGATGTGAACTGGAAGACCAGGAATTTGGATCTTTATTCGGCATTGGGGATGAAGGAGAAGAAGGAATGAAAGCCTTTATAGAAAAAAGAAATCCTAATTGGGTAAAATAGCATTTGTTAAAATATAGATTTTTCTTAAATTATTTGGTAGTTTAAATAAAAAATTCTTACTTTGATTAATCTGAATAAAACTGATTTGTTTATCTAAATAAAGTAATAATTAAATGTTTAATCCTTAAATTTTAAAAATTATGAATTATAGCGAACGGTTACAAAATGTAACAATTTTAGGTGCGAATGGAAAAATGGGAAGTGGCATCCTATTGCTAACAGCGATGGAAATGACCGATTTAAAACTTAAACCTGAAAACAAAGACAAAGAGTATGTCATTTATGCAATGGCCAGACGACAAAAAGCACTTTCTGACCTGATGATATATATACAGGAACAAGTGCATAAGGCTGCTGAGAAAAAAACTATCGCACTACGTAAGGTATATGCTGATCGCATGGACCTTATAAACAACAGTGAAATTATTGATCAATATGTCAAGGACGTAATGAACATTATTCGTCCTGTAACAACAGTTGAATCAGCTTATGAGTCATATCTTATTTTTGAAGCTATTAGCGAAAATCCTGAACTGAAGATTCAAATAATATCACAAATTGACAGGAACAACAAAAATAAACCATGGTATTTCACAAATACATCTTCAATTCCTATTGGTCGCCTCGATAAAGAAATAATGCTTGAAGGAAGGATACTGGGTACTCATTTTTATAACCCACCTGCTGTTCAAAAGTTAGTCGAAGTGATAAAATCATCAGATACAAAACCGGAGCTTACAGAATTTGCCAGTCAGTATATCAAAAATATGAAAAAGATTGAAGTTCCCTCTGCTGATTTTGCAGGTTTCATAGGTAACGGACATTTTATGCGAGATGCATTACATGGCATGAAAGAAGCAATGAGTCTTACAAAAGACATGTCTTTTGTTGAAGCAGTATATGTCATGAATAAAGTTAGTCAGGATTATCTTATCCGCCCGATGGGTATTTTCCAGCTTATTGATTATGTTGGTATTGATGTGTGTCAGTTTATTATGAAAGTAATGGCGCCACAAGTAAAAGACGAAGAAATTCACAGCCCTTTACTCGATCGTTTTATTACATTAAATGTAAAAGGCGGACAGAATTTCGACGGATCACAGAAAGACGGATTCCTGAAATATGAAAAGGGGAAAGTAGTTGGAATTTATGATCCCGATAAAAATCAATATGTTCAGAT